>NZ_JAAGOG010000064.1:0-38571 GCF_010747425.1 Nostoc sp. UIC 10630 | reverse complement strand
TTTTTCTGCTCAATTTAGTGTATAAAATATCGCCTATCAATTTACTTCTAATCTGATCAAAGTCTATCTTTTACTTATAATTTTTCAAAAAAAGACCCTGGAACAATATCCAGGGTGCATACACGTTTTTCAGGCATTAACAGGCTGAATAATAACTTTGTAAAATAGTTATTTCTACTATCTATAGAATGATACGAATATTGATCTATATATGGTATTGATAATTTTTTGTTGCTTGTTCTATTGATATATAGTATTTAATAACACTAACAGGCATTTTTTGATGGGCTTTTCTACTTCTTTAGGATAGTGTCAAACATTATTTAACATGATATGCATATATTATTAATAGGAAGTTAGAGGAGATTTTGGAAGTAATTTTTGATTAATACTTATACATCAAGTATGAAATCTAGGGCCAATATCCTGCAAGTACTCCGTTGAAGAACCTGTAACTCCTCGCCTGATGCCTTAGAGAGGATGCGCGATATTTTTTGCCTCACTAACTTGCAATATGTTGTATGTTTCAGTTGGTTAGCATCAGTCACAAAAAAGGCATGGCTAAAAGCCATGCCCTATATATACCAAGTGTTTACCATACCTTGCTAATTTATAATTACTTTGATTTAAGTTCATCTGTCTAGAGTGTGTTGACATACTCTAATCATAGGCATGAAAAAAGGTTTAGCACTCAGCTAAACCTTCATTGAAAGCAGTTATTCGACACACCAGAATTAATTTAGAGCTACTCTTAATTCTGGTCATCTTCCTCTAGGATGTGTACAATAATTATAAAATCTGATATCAGGCTCTATTGATAATATGGGAGTGATTTCAACCCCCTTTAGATAGATAAATATTTCAATAGATGTGATTAAAAATAAAATTGATATGCATTAATAGTCTAATTTAACAAAGCTTAAACAAAATTATTCTCAACTTTTTGGTTGCATTAAACTTAATCCGTTTCAGTTAAGAAGAATAGTAGTTGTCTATCACATTAATTCTGATAGCTGAATCAAATTTTAATTTATCTTCTTTCCTTCTTCCTTTACGCTCTTAGCGTCCTTCTCTAACGAGACGCTGTGCGTAGCTTGCTTCGATCTAGGAGTATGCGGTTTGTTCTGTTATCCCTCAAATGTAATGAGACAGACTAGTAGATTGGTTTGAGTGTAAGCGTTACTCAACAAAGTCTTGATAATGTTAGGTTCTCCTTCTCATTTGGAGACGCTACGCGAACGGGAAGCAGCAAGCTATGCGTAACTTGCTTCCCCGCAGGGGTACAAGTCGGGATAGCGTAAGGTCGCAGTGGCTCCCCAACCTACGCTAGTTTTAGTTTTTAGCGTTAACCCAAGCGTATCGTATTAAACTTCAAAAATGGCTGTAGTAAATTATATGCATTGACTCAAAATATAAAAGAAAGGGTGTGAAGTGAATGAGATGTCATAAAGCTGTATATTTTCTTTGCTGTTGTTTTTGTAGTATAGAATACTCACAATAATCTCAATAGAATAATCTACAAACAAATTTCTGCATAGGTGTGGCCCGTCGTAGACATCGCGCTATAGTAAAATAGTAGATAGCCTTGGACAAAAAATGAAAAGCTACTTCTTTTGAGGAATATATCAAAAATAATCTCTTGGTTTAACCTAAACAATCGCGTCTGTATAACCAATAAAGAGTGTGTCTAAATTAGATTAAGTGCGTAAAACCTAGTACAAAATTTAACAGTTAATAACTTGAATTACTTGTTTATTTATGTTTATTTAGTATCTTTAAAATCTCCAAGCATACATAGTTCAAGCCGATACTGTTTTAAATCATCATCTGATCTTTTTATATAAAGTTATGGTGAATTTATTAAGAAAATATTCTGTAATTTTGCGTATAATCGAAAAGTATCCGCTAAACCTCTCAGCTTGAGGTCTTCTTCCCTCAGCAATTTTTGCGTGGGTAAGAATTATGAAATAGGCAAAAGTAAAACACATTAGCTAATTCTGACCGAGTACTATTCTATATGTTCGCGCGAAGCTTTGTCTGTATCTCCCTAATAGATACAGACGAGGAATCCTAATAAAATCTTCTGGAGAAGAGATGTATTTGGCACATTCATTCATGAGTGATGAAAAGCAGCAAAACTCTCACCAGCCTTTGATTTTGGCAGTGGAAGACCATGATGATAGTCTTTTGCTGATTAGTTATGCTCTTGAGTTAATGGGTTGTAGATTTATTTGTCAAACAGATTGTTCTGCAACAGTGCTGGTGGCTAAAGAATATCAACCGGACTTAATTTTGTTGGATATTTTGTTACCAGGTCTTAGCGGTATCGATGTTGTGCGTCATCTAAAGCAAGAACCCTTAACTTCCAAAATTCCAGTGATCGCAGTCACAGCTTTAGCTACCACGGAGGATCGAGAGCGTATCCTCAAGGCAGGATTTGATGATTATATTAGCAAACCCTATATGATTGAGGACTTAGAGGCTATAATTCGCCGTGTATTGGCAGGAAAATTTTCTCCTTACTCAGCTTTTGAACTTTGTCAAGATTAGCAATTCAGCAGAAAAATGTCCCTGTAAAAAAGTTAAATGTTCTTGGGTAGTTGGACAGTGAACAAAGTACCTTTACCTACTTCAGAAGCAACCTGGATAGTTCCTGCGTGCCCTTCTACAATCCTGTGGGATAAATGTAGCCCTAAGCCACTACCTGAACGTTTATTTTTGCCTTGGCGAAATCGCTCAAAAATTGTTGCCTGATCTTCGGGTGCAATTCCATATCCTGTATCTTGTACCTCAATTGTTACCGAATCTTGATTTCCTGGAAGAGGTGATGTTTCAAAAATGCGGATTGTGATCCCTCCTGTATCTGTAAATTTGATGGCATTGGCGATCAAATTGTTTAGCACTCGGCGTAGTTCCAAGCGATCGCCCATAATAATCCCAGCATTTTTAGCCAGTGGATCTAATTTACTGGTGTCTGTTGTCAGGGTCAAACCTTTTTCATTCGTTAGAGGGCTTAGTTCACTCACTACTTCTTCAGATATCTCACGTAAATCGCATACTTCCCAATTCAACGTTTTTTTACCTGCCTCGAAGCGATAAACTTCTAGGAGGGTGTTTACCATTTCCATCAAATTTTGGTTACTGCGAATCATAACTGCGATCGCCTGTTTCATTTCTGGCGAGATTTTGCAGAATGTTTCCATCTCAAACAAATTCAACATCCGATCGGCAGCTACTAAAGGAGTTCGCAAATCATGAGTCAGACGGGAAACAAAGTCTTCCCGTTGGCGAGTCATTTTTTGTTGTTCGTCCAGACTGTGCTTGAGACGTAATAGCGATCGCACTCTTGCCAGTAGTTCATCCGTATCAAATGGTTTACGAATAAAATCATCAGCACCAGCATCTAAACCTTCGACAACGCTAGATTCATGAAAAGCAGTAATCAGCAGAATTGGAATATAACTAATTGCTGGGTTATTCCGAATCCGACGCGTGACTTCATAACCATCCATCCCCGGCATCATTACATCTAACAAAATCAGATCGGGTGGAGATTTTTCAACTTGTCTCAAAGCCTTTATTCCATCTGAAGCCAAATCAATTTCATATCCCTCACTTTCTAAAATCGCTTGAACCAAAATAAGATTATCTCGAGTGTCATCAACTGCGAGAATACGATAAATTTTATTATTTTCAGCTACAGACATAATTTATAAATTTTTCTCAGTTTTTGGAAGTAATTTATAGTTTAAATTTAGGATATCCTATCGGTGCTTGCCTAGCTTGAGAAGATGACTGATGGGGATTTTTTGCTCTACCAAAAATTCCGTCGCTGTCTAATTGTAAATTAGGAGGATCATCTGCCACATTTTGTAATGTGATTTGACGCGGCAATTCAATTTTAAACATTGAACCAATGCCCAATTTGCTCTCCAGAAAAATTTTGCCGTCCATCATTCGCACCAATGAATCTACAATTGCTAAACCCAGACCAGTCCCTGGATATTTGCGAGTGATAGTTTGATCGACTTGGCGAAATGCTTCAAAGATACGTTTAAAATCTCTGGATGCTATACCAATACCTGTATCCCGAACAATAATTACTACTTGATTTGTAGGTAGTTCCTTAACTTCAACCAAAATCTCACCAGACTCTGTGAACTTAATTGCATTGGAGAGTAGATTAGTTAAAATTTGTCTGATCCGAACAGGATCGTTAAATATCAAAGGATTTTGCAAATCGGTTTGCACTAACAATGACAGCTTTTTAGCATCAGCGAGGGAACGCATTTCACCTACAGCGAGATTTACGACCTTTGATACATCAAATATTTCCGCCTTTAAGTCTAATCGTCCTATCTCCAGCTTAGAAAAGTCAAGAACTTCATTGAGTAGCATCAGTAAATGCTTCCCATTATTCAAGATGCGCTCAATCATATCTGCTTGCTGGTTACTTAGTTGACCGAACTTAGGACGCAGCAGTATTTGCGAAAAACCAATAATCGCATTCATCGGCGTTCTGAGTTCGTGGGACATAGTGGCCAAAAAATGTGATTTTAACCGTGATGCCTCCAACAGCTTAAAGTTTTGCATTTGAATCTGTTCTTGTTGTCTCTCCAATTCTTGGTTCTTACGAATGAGTTTTTCATTACTTTCTCTAAGCTGCTCTTTTGCCAAAGCCGCCTGCATTTCAGCCCGATAAATCCGAATCGCACTCCGCAAAACCTGTGCCAAGTTTTCTGGTGATATCCTAGACTTAGAGAGATAGTCTGTAGCACCAGCTTTAATTAATTCAACAGACATTTGTTCATCTCCTTGACCAGTCAAGACTACTATAGGAACTTTAATTTCCGAAAAACGTAGCCGTTGAATCAAGGTTAGTCCATCCTGGTTTGGTAAATCATAGTCGAGGAAAACACAATCATAAGCAGTACTGCTTAAGGCATAAAACGCATCATTGCCATCGTCGACTTCAGACAGTTCCATCTGAATACCTGCTATCGTCAGGGACTGACGGACTACCATCCTGTCTACTTTGTCATCGTCTACAACCAAAATTTTCAGCGTCTCTTCCATCGTTTTTTATTTTTGCCGCCAAACATAGGTTGATGTATAACATTTCTCTTTTGAGATTATCCAATTAAAAAAAAATATAAGATTTTCGGACATCTAAAATCTGTAACTTGATTGACTAAGGCGTTTAGCACAATATCCAATACTTGTTTAGTTTTTCTATCATCTTGACAAAGTTAGGTAATATGAAAGGCTTGAGGATATATCTGGCTAGATTTAAGTCGTCAGCTTTCACTCGGTGTTGATCTTGCTTTAAGGTTGTCATTACAATTACAGGAGTTGCTTTCAAAGCTAATTCTTGGGTTAAATTTAGTCTGTTGTATCCTTAATCTGTTTAGTTTGCCAGACTATTGAAATTAAACTCCTAGCAAACTACCAATAGCTTTCAAAAAACTAGCAATTAACAAATCGAAAACTATTGCTCTAGGCACAACAGACAGAACTGATATAAAGTAAAATAAAATACTTTACTAAGCTTAAACCAATTGTAAATGAGTGAGCAAGCGACCGTCGTCAGCCATTGGTGAGAGTTGCATACCATTATCGTGTACCATAAGCTTGAGCAGTTTTAACCATTAGATTTGGTTAGACCAGGTAAATAAGAAAGTGCTTCCTATACCTATTTGTGAATCACAAGTAATCCTACCTCCTGCAATTTCAACAATTTTCTTAACGATCGCAAACTTTCACAGTTTGGAAAATTCCCAAAACCTCCTCGCAAACTTTAGGAAGAATACCAAGCCCTTCTAAGCCTTTTGGCATTAAAAAGATTACTTTCCCACTTTGACTGCTGAAGGGTTTAACTTTTGAGCCATAAGTTCCCCAGCATCTGGATGCACGAGTAATTACCCCATGCAGTTGTAGTTGAATTCCTTTTGAGATGTGTCCACCATTGAGCCTGACTTTTCACGTGATAGGGAAAAGAAGAGGCGAAACCTAAACCCCTAGCCCCCAAACCTTGTAGGGTTGGGGAAGAGTTTAAAACCTCTTTCCTATAAGGAAAAAGGAATGGAAGTGAGGTTTTCCAGATCCCGTTAAAAGTCAGAACTTCGTCCATTTTTGTAAGCTTTGTTCAAAGCTTTGTACAAGATAATAAGAAATAACTAATGGAAGATGGCAACTAAAAGCTGAATTCTGAGCAAGGGAGAGCAATTTGGCATTCGTCTCAATATTTCATACTTTTTGTGCAAGTATCTATATATCTCCAGCTAGATATGTCCTCTATCTAAATATAAAAAAAGAGGAAATTTATTATTTCTAGCGATGGATGCAGACTGGTTAAAATATCATCTATCTTTGGTTTGGGGAAATAAGAGAAAGCGCTAACGAAAGGTAATACTTTGAAAGATGCAAACAGCGTAAGAGCGAGTATAGCGATGAATGAAATTAGCATTATTTTAATTGAAGATCATGACTTAACACGAATGGGGCTAAGAGCGGCATTACAGTCTCACAGCGCCTTGAAAGTAATAGGCGAAGCAGCAAATGCGACTCAAGGACTAAAACTTTTGGAAACGGCAAAGCCAGATGTAGCTGTTGTAGACATCGGTTTACCTGACATGGATGGCATTGAACTCACCCGTAAATTCAAACGCCATCAAGCTGAAACTGGTCAGACGACAACGAAAATTCTGATCCTAACGATGGATCACACTGAAGACGCTGTACTTGCAGCTTTTGCAGCAGGTGCTGATTCTTATTACATGAAAGAAACAAGCATCAGTAAATTAACTGAGGCGATTCAAGCAACTCACGGCGGTAACTCTTGGATTGATCCGGCAATTGCCAATGTGGTATTGCGGAAAATGCGCCAAGGCATTCCTGGAGAAAGTCAAAATTCTGATAAGCCGAAGACTGTAAAAATTGAGGCGCTAGCGTCAGAATACGAGCAAGTTTTAGAAACATATCCCCTAACTCAACGGGAATTGGAAATCTTAGAATTGATTGTAGCTGGGTGTAGCAATGGGCAAATTGCCGAGAAACTCTATATTACAGTTGGTACTGTAAAGACTCATGTTCGTAATATTCTAAATAAATTATGTGCTGATGATCGTACCCAAGCTGCCGTCAGGGCCTTACGTTCTGGATTGGTAGCATAAGGAATTGGGGATGAGGGAGCAGGGGAAGAAGAACTATTATTGTTGCCCAATGCCCAATGCCCATTCAAAATCGTTCTTGTAAACATTCTGCAATGCGTAGTGCGGCCCCTGGTTTGCCCATACGCCGCAGTCCATTTTCGGCAATAATTTGCAAGATATCAGGATCTTTGAATAAAGACTGGACGATCTCGGCCACTTTAGCTGGTTGCTCAATTAAAATCAAAGATGATCCTAAAAGACGACTTTGAGCTTCAGCAAAGGCAGGGTTATATTGGGGGCCATTGCCGGGAATAGCGATCGCAGGTTTCCCTAAACCGATAAACTGTTCTGTGGCTGTACCTGCCATTGCGATCGCAAAATCTCCCAAATGCAAACAGTCATTATAGGATTGTTGAGTCAGCAAAAGATAAGCATTTCTTTGTTTAAATGTCAAGATATTTGGATCGGGAAGTTGGATAGGACATACCGATTCCACTCGCCAGCCTTGGGATTGCACGCTTTGGGATAAAATATTAGAGTCTAAACCAGGAGCGATCGCACCTAAAAACACCACCGTGCCAGAAGTGTAAAACACCGAATCTCGCTCCTGGAAACTTGCCATCAGCGCAGATACAGCAATCATAATTTTTTCCCAGTTGGTGTATGCCTCTGGCGCACGGGAACCAGGAAGAAGAGTCACCATTAAAGGTCTAACCGTTTCTTGCTGGTGACTATCCCGACTATAAAATTGTTGGCGTGAAAAGGTCGGTTGTAGACCATCCATCATGGGATTACCCAAATTAAAAGCGGGAATTGGCCATTGCTTTAATGTTTCCGTCGTCAGCACATCTCTAGGAAACACTGCCTTACAACGGCGACGACTCATTAACCAACGTTCCCAAGGATGGTAAACTGAACCAGAAAAGTTTTCCCAACGCGCGTCTTTGGATTTCCGTGGTAACAATCCAGCTTCATCGCGCACATAATATTCAGATTTCGCCGTACCCACAAAAGCATAATTAGCGCCACTAAAAGTTGCAAACAACAGGGGGACGATATCTCCCACAGCTAAAATCGCTCTTTTATTACCTAATTTTTTTTGAGAACTCACCCATCGGCGGACAGCTTTAATCTGGCTGAGGGTAAGTTGCAATAAACCACCGCGTACATCCCGCGCTAACTGGCGGCCATCCATATAAATAAAGCCGCCAGAAGGCATAGTGCGGACTGAACCGATAAGAGGGATATCCAACTGTTGGTAAGCACGTCCTTCACCCACCAGAGGTAAAGCAAATATCTCTGGTGGGTTTGATTGTCGTTGGAGTTCTTGCAAAATCCGAACTGCAATTACATCTTCCCCATGACCATTACTTAATACAAGTAACCGTAAAGGAGAAGTTGCAGGTTGGGAGTTAGAAGCTACAGATAAGCGGGATGAATTACTCATAAGAAACAAAATATCAAAATTAACTGTCGTTTGGGTAAGAGGTGTAAATAGGGAAAATCGGCGAATAAGCTGGAACTTAGTATTATCGCTATTTCTTTGCTTTCCTACAACTAATGCCAAATTCTCAAAGGATGTATTGTTTAAAATTATTGGAAAAGCTTTTTAATCAAGTCTTTTAATCTAAAATCTAAAATCCAAAATTGATATAACTCCCTGTTAATTAGGTTAAATATTATGCGAGTTTCTGCTACTGCAATTTTTACTTTAGCTACTTTAGCTGCTGCCAATGTCACTCAGCAAGCAACGGCTACATCTGCTAAAACCGTTACTCCAACGGCAAAAGCCGGTAACTTAGTAGTGCCGATAATTGAAGACACTCCCACACGGATAGAGACAATTGCAACTCCTGAAACTATAGTTGCACAACAATTTTCTCAAAATCCCGTTGCCGCACAAACAGGTGCAAGCAAAAATTCCCCAGTAGTCTTAAAGTCAGCAAAAGAATTAATTTCCCAAGCCATCCTCCCTACCTCCCCCTCACCATCTTCCAAAACCTCTGCTACTGAGAGCAATTTAGTAGTCACAGCTACAGACGTACAGGTAGTGGGAGCCAATCAAGAATTGCAGGAGATTATTCGTAAAGTCATTAAAACCCAGGTAGGTGGAGAAACCAGTCAAAGCCAGCTACAAAAAGATGTAGCTGCAATTTTGGATACAGGTTTATTTAGCAATGTCAGTGTGAATAGCTTTAGCACACAAGCTGGATTGAATGTAGTTTATCAAGTGCAACCAGTAATTGTGCGATCGCTGCAATTATCTGGTGCTAAAGTCCTCACTTACCAAGTGGCCCAACAAAAGTTGCAATCTCAGATTGGAACCACCATCAGTCCTGCTGGACTCCAGCAAGCAGTAGTACAAATTAACAAATGGTACGCCGACAACGGTTATAACTTAGCACGAGTGCTATCAATTAAACCCAGTTATCAAGGCATTCTCACCGTGAATGTTGCTGAAGGCTTAGTGAGTGATATCAAGTTTCGCTTTATCAACGATGAGGGTAAAACCGTTGATAGCAAAGGCAATCCCGTCGAGGGACGCACCAAACCAGATTTTCTGCAACAGCAACTCAAGCTAAAACCTGGTCAAATCTTCCAAGAAAATGTCGTTAAGCAAGACATCCAACAGCTATATCGCACTGGTTTATTTGAAACAGTGAATGTTGCTTTAGAAGGAGATGCGACAAAACTTGATTTAGTCTACCAACTTAAAGAAACTGGGGCGCGTGGTGTTAACTTGGGTGGTAGTTACAATGCAGATCAAGGTTTAGTAGGCACAATCAGCTATCAAGATCAGAATGTTGGTGGTATTAACGATACATTAGGTGTGAATGTTGGCGTAAGTAGCCGTGACTTGCAATTTAATAGCAAATTTGTCAGTCCTTATCGGGCAACAAACCCCGATCGCTTGGGGTACACTGTGAATGGTTTTCGTAATCGGGAACTTTCGGAAACCTTTGATGACAAGATTAAGCTAGCTAACGGCGACAAAGTACGGGAAGGTCAAATTGGTGGGAGTGTCAGCTTACAGCGACCAATTGACAACTGGAATACCTCATTAGGATTAAACTATACCCGAACTAGTATTCGCGATCGCCAAGGTAATATTACCCCAACTGACGCTCAAGGCAATCCCCTCTCTGCGAGTGGAACTGGCGTTGATGACCTAACTACCGTATCATTCACCGCCACCAAAGACCAACGAGATAATCCCCTCAACCCAACTCAAGGTTCCATTTTGAGTTTGAGTACAGAACAATCTGTGCCTATCGGTCAAGGTAATATTTCTCTAAATCGCCTCAAAGCCAATTACAGCCAATATCTACCAGTCCAGTTATTTAACACCAAACAGCCACAAGTATTTGCTGTGAACGTCCAAGCTGGTACCGTCATTGGTAATTTACCGCCTTATGAAAGCTTTAATTTAGGTGGTTCCAATTCAGTGCGCGGTTACGATTCCGGCGATGTGGGAAGTGGTCGTAGTTATGTCTTAGCTTCCGCAGAATATCGTTTTCCAGTTTTACCAATCGTAGGGGGTGTATTATTTGCTGACTTTGCTTCAGACTTAGGCTCAGGTGATACTGTATTAGGAGATCCGGCGGGTGTGCGAGACAAACCCGGCTATGGTTTTGGTTATGGGGCTGGAGTCCGCTTAAATTCACCACTAGGCTTAATTCGGGCTGATTATGGCATTAATGACCAGGGAGAAAGCAAAGTGCATCTAGGTATAGGTCAGAGGTTTTAAGTATATTCAAACTTTCTTTATGAGGCTACGCCGGATTTTTTGATCTACTCTTTCTTCCTTTGTGTCCTACCCTTCTCTTTCGGAGACGCTAGGCGTAGCTTGCTTCTCCGTGGAGTATGCGCTTCGTTTTTCTTACTTATATTTTATAGTTTGGCGCATTTTAATACAGAATTAGTATAAGAGGTTGTTTTAAAAGTGTTTGGCTGTGATTTTAGGCATTTATTGATTCCCCCTAACTGCTTTTAAAAAGGGGAATTTAGCGGGATTAAAAACGTTTTGCTACAAGAATACTTTTCAAACATCCTCTTAAAAAGGGGGGAACCGGAATCAAATTCCTCCTGGTCAGATTGATTTAGAGGAAAATAACTGATGTCTGATTTAATGAACAAACAAATCATCCTCAAAAGTCGTCCAGTCGGCGAACCAAAAGAAAGTGATTTTGCTTTAGTAGAAACACCAACTCCCGAACCGGGTGAGGGCGAAATTCTTAGCCGTACCATTTATCTATCTCTCGACCCTTATATGCGTGGTCGTATTAGTGCAAGCGAGTCTTATGCTGCATCAGTAGAATTGAATTCTGCGATCGTGGGTGGTACAGTCAGCCAAGTAATTAAATCAAATCATACTCAATTTCAAGTAGGAGATTTTGTTCTGAGCAATAACGGTTGGCAAACTTATGCTGTATCTAAGGGTGAGACACTGCGTAAACTTGATCCCACTCAAGCACCTTTATCTTATAGCTTAGGTGTACTGGGTATGCCTGGTCTGACTGCTTATGCTGCTTTGCTTGATATCGGTCAACCGAAAGAAGGTGAAACTGTTGTGGTTTCAGCCGCCTCTGGTGCTGTCGGTGCAGTAGCAGGTCAAATTGCCAAAATTAAAGGTGCTAGAGTAGTGGGAATTGTCGGGAGTGACGATAAGCGGGACTATATAGTTAAAGAATTAGGCTTTGATGTTGGCATTAACCGCAAAACCCAAGAACTTGATTTAGCACTCAAAGAAGCTGCACCTAATGGAATTGATGTTTACTATGACAATACAGCAGGTGTGATTTTAGAAACTGTATTGCAGCAGATCAACCTTGGGGCAAGAATTCCACTAGTAGGTTTGATTTCGGAGTATAACGCTACATCTACTCCATCAGGGCCTAATTTAATGCCATTGCTAGTCAAACGAGCTTTAATCAAAGGTTTCTTAGTTACCGATTATCAACATCGGTCTAATGATTTTTTGCGTGATGTTTCTGGATGGTTACAGTCTGGTCAGCTTAAGTATAAAGAAGATGTAGTTATGGGTTTAGAAAACGCTCCTCGTGCATTCATCGGTTTACTTCGAGGTGAGAATTTTGGCAAGCTGATTGTTAAGGTTAATGACGATCCAACAGTCAACTGAAAGGCACATCACTAAACAGAAAGGAGCAAATTGTCGAAAGTCAGCGTCAGTAGTAGATAATTCAACTAAAGTTTTAGGTGTAACTAAATGCACAATGATTTTAGGAGTAAGCTGCCACTACTGCTGACATTCTGCTTATTTACGAGCTTTTTGCCTGCCTCTGGTTCAGTTTTATGTCCAGCCGTTGCCTCTGACGAATATTATAGAGTAGCCAGAAATAATGGCAGAGATGGACGTGCAGGAACCGATGGGCGATCGGGTAGAAGCGGTGAAAACCAAAACATTTTTGTTAATGGTTCACCCGTTAATCTTGATTTGTCCGGTAAAGATGGTGAAGATGGGGAAGACGGGGAACATAGCGATCGCCCTGACTGTGGTTATCAACGCGATGCCTACGGCGGGCAACGCCTACGCGCCAGCCATGATATAAATGCACCAAATGGTGGCAATGGTGGCAATGGTGGTAAGGGAGGAGATGGGGGAAATGGTGGTTCCCTCACAGTGTATTACAGCAATTTGGCAGACTTACGAAACATTTCCGTTCGGGCAACTGGTGGGCAAGGTGGACGTGGCGGTAGAGGTGGCAATGGTACGCAGGGTTGTCGCTGTCACAAGCGGAGTTGGGAAGTTAAAACCTGTAAAGGAACTCCCGGCAGCCCTGATTACAAGTGTACTGACAAGGTTTATCGATGTAGCGACGGTAGCGATGGGCGAGATGGCAGCGATGGTAGTGACGGTAGCCAAGGGCGCTTAGGAACTTTAAGTATTGTAAATAGCAAGGAAGCTTTGGCAGGCGATAATCCAACGGTGCAGCTAGCAATTTCGGAACTGACAAACAAACCAGTAAACCTCTCAAAGAACAAGTGGAATCTTCGCAAAGGTGCAGCTTCTCTACTTGCGCCTGGTTCTGCGATCGCAGATGATTATCGAGAGTTTGAACAGCGTCTAGAAGAAACTTTTCAAATAGTTTGGCAAGAAAAACAACCCATTACCAGCTTTGGCAATCAAGCTGTAACACTTAATTTAACTGACAACAAACAAGTAGAAGTTACTTTTGCCGAGGACTTATGGGTTGATGGTAGCATCAAAAATGAAGCTAACTTAACAACATTTACCGTTAACCATGCCATTACCAAAAAAGATGTCACCCGGTTAGCTGTAGCAGAGTTTGCCGAAGCAGGACAAAACCTCAACTTAAAAATAGTCGATTTGGCAGCAAAATCTGATGCTATTAATACTCAGTTTCGCATCAAATTCCGCGCCCAGGATAACTTGTATGGCTTTTCTGGCTACAAAACTGAATATGAAGGGGATATTCCCAACGAACTTGTGACTCGTGACTACAACCGTTTTACTCTAGCTTTAGGCAAGCTCAAAATTCCTGATTCAGCTTTACGTCCTGGTGTCAACGTTGATATTGAAGTCGTAGCAACTCGTTCTTTGGGAATACGTTCTGCCAAGCAAACTATTAGCTGGCAGGGTGCAATCCGCAAGCCTAGATAAAATTTAGGAAGATTTTTTCCCATCTGAAACCATTTGCGAAAGAATATAAGCTGCAAAATCTAGTAACTGATCCAGCAAAAAGCCAATGATACCAATGTAGAGGATCACCTGGATCATATAATCAGCATTGCCAGCTTTATAAGCTTCCCAGAGAGTAAAGCCAAGTCCTTTTGGGCCTGTTAACATTTCTATAGAAATAACTATAAACCAGGCTACCCAAATACTAACTTTCAAGGCATGAAATATATGGAATATAGCTACTCGAAAGTTATTATTCTGCCGACGAAAATGTTGCATACCAATTGCCGTATTAATAATCATCGTCCAGAGAGTTCCTAGAAAAACTACTGTAGTAGCAGCCGAGTCGCTCTCTTGAAACACTATTAATGCAATAGGTAGTAAAGCTATAGGAGGGATACTATGTGGTATTTGAAATATCAGCCTAAATAGTTGATAAATCATGCTATTCATGCCTATTAGATATCCAACAAAACTACCCAATACGGCAGCTGGAATGTAACCTACAAACAACCGTTGCAGGCTAGCTAAAATGTCTAAAAACATATATTTTCTCTGCCTCAGTTCTCATGGAAAAGATTTAGAAAATACTGTGGCAACAACACAAAGTAGCGAAGATAAAAATGTGTTAAATTACACGATCTCTTTGAAGAATACAAGATTTTTTTATCTTCTCCTTGTCGATACTTAATCAATAAAAGTTAGGTATTATTACGATGTTTTGGTAGTAATGCAAAGAGTGGTAAAGCTTGACTTTAGTAAACTTTATCAGAAAAATAAATCCTGATTAGTAAATTAAATACAATTTCCAGATTTTAATTGTTTGATGATTGTAGTAAGTATGAATATGTAATATTTTTAATATTACATAAATGGCAAAATTTGTTATGAGCAATACAGAATATTTATAAAACAAGGAGTGTCAGAGATACTTCAATACTTCTCGGTTAAGCATTTTTAACTCGGAATCGGGTTTGGGGTAAAGGGTACTGGGTTTGGGTTAAAGGTTTTTTCTTTCCCTTTTCCCTTTTCCCTTTCCCCTTTTCCCCTTAACCGAGAAGTATTGAGAGATACTTTATCAAGTAAAAACAAAATTACCGTCGGTAAGCCAATGCGTTGCCCGGATTTTTTACTCATGAAAAATCCGGGTATCCATTTCTTCAAAAATCAACTCTGTTAGCGTTATTTCAATGCAAACAAAAAGAAAGACATGATTGGCATTTCATATAGCGCTGCGATTGGTTATACCATTTAAATCGATACTCCTAAAAATTACCCCAAGAGCCGACATCACTAAATCTTTTGAACGATTTACGTTTACCTTATAAATTTCAGTGCGTCTTTTTTATCTAGATGCGATTATTTGCCTAAATTCCGCTTCATTTGTTCTAACTCGTCTTGGGTTTCCCAGCTACGGAATTTCTCTTCTAAATCATCAAACCCACTAGAATAACCACTAGTTTTATTTGACCAGCCACTGGTTTCAAAACGCTGTTGAGTTTGCGCTTTATCACGGGCTGTTTGTGCTTCGGCGGCTTTAGCTTGAACCTCTTGTCGCCGTTGCTGGATTTTTCGTAATAGTTCTTGAGATTGGTTAATGCGTTCTTTCAGCCCTTGCATGTGTCCCCAGCGCTGATTTCCTTCGCGCAACAGGGCTGCTTCTCGCTCACCCGCCGCAGTCGCTAAATCTTCTCTGCCGGCGTTTTTGGCTTTTTGAACACGGATATGCCAACGCTGAATTTCTTGAGCGGTGGAGAGAATTTCTTCTTGCGATCGCTTCTCTTGCAATTGTAAATCTGCGATCAGCTTTAATGTGTCTTCTTCTTGCTCACGCAGCTGTTCTAGCAGCGCCTCTAACTCCAAATGTGGATTGTTACGCAAGAATTCTTCTAAACGGTTTTCTAAAAACCGACTCAAATCATCAAATAAGCCCACTGCTAGAACTCCAGAGATCGGGTGCGTGACTATTTTATTGTAGTAGTCCGGTGGACTTCTGGGTGTTAGTTAGATTTCAAAGTTGGGAAGAATGTATTTGGTGAAACTACGCAAACAACGCTGACTTATAAAATAAGGCTTTAATCAGTATGAGTTCTGATTTTCAACCGCCACCTAAGAACTTGTCCATACTAGCTTCTGTAGGAGGGGTAGTTACGGCTGTAATAGCGATCGCAATTTTAAATGGTTGGTCTAAGCAACTTTCCCAGGCTTCCATAGAAAAACCGGAAATCTCAACATCCGAAACTGCTTCACGCCAGTTGGTACAACCAAAGAAACCCCAAAACCCTGCCTCTGGTGCTGAAGCAGCTGAAATCATTGCCAGTCTTGATGCTAAATCTGTAGTTTTACCAGGTCAAGCTATTCCTAAGAACCAACTCACAGTAGCGATAATTCCATACATTGCTCCGGGAGTTGGAAAACTAACTCCAGAGGAAATGACAACGGCACGTATTGCTTGGTCATATTTCCAGCGCAACTGGAATGATGAAACTGGTTTGATCAATTCCGTTGATGGCTTTGCCTCCGTCAGTATGTGGGATCAGACAGCAGCGATCGCAGCCTTAGTTAGTGCCAAAGAACTCAATATCGTGCCTGCGGCTGAATTTGAAGCCAAAATGAGCAAAATGTTGAAAACACTGGCATCAATGCCTTTATATAAAGGGGAACTACCCAACAAGGTTTACAATGCCAAAACCCTCGTACCCGTCAATTATGGTCAACTAGAAAAACGCGAAGAAATTGGTTGGTCAGCTATCGATTTGGGAAGGATGGCAATCTGGTTGAAGATTGTCGAGGCAAAGTATCCAGAAATGCGATCGCTTTCTACAGACGTTTGGAAACATTGGCAAGTCAAGCGCATTACCAAAAATGGAAAAATGTACGGGACTGCCGTTATTAAAGGTAAAGAACAATACAATCAAGAAGGCCGCTTAGGCTATGAGAATTATGCTGCCTACGGATTAAAGCTTTGGGGCTTGAATGTTACACAAGCATTGGATTATCAGTCCAATGTTGCCTTTGTCGATCTTTACGGACAGGGAATTCCTTATGATCGCCGCGACTATAAAAACTCTGGAGCCAATAACTACGTTCTTAGCGAACCCTATATTTTAGATGGTATCGAAACTGGGTTTCAAGCTTTGCCTAAAGCATACGCCGATCGGATTTTAGCTGCTCAAGCAGGGCGTTATGAAGCGACAAAACAATTAACCGCCGTTACCGAAGACAACTTAGATCGCCCTCCCTACTTTGTTTACAGCAGCTTGTTTGTCAACGGAGAACCTTGGGCAACCGTCACAGATACCCAACAAAAACACAACGATTTGCGGTTCCTCAGTGCCAAAGCTGCGATCGGCTGGCACGTACTTTATAATACTGATTACACGCAGCAGTTATTTAATTTCGTCCAAGCTAACCTTAACTCTAAAGATGGTTGGTATAACGGCTTTTATGAGTCTATGCGTCAGCCAAATAAAGCTCTCACCGCCAACAATAATGGCGTGATTTTAGAAAGTTTGCTGTATAAACAAGTTGGACAACCACTTACAGTTTGGGCAGGAGTCAAAAGCCAGAAGTCAATCAAAAGGGCTATCAGAACACCATAAGTTACAGCTAAGATTATCAGACCATGAAAAAATTGGCGTTGCATGATAGAAGTTATCTACTGTGCAATGTCCATACCGTGTCAATACTTTTCGGTTAAGGGGAAAAGGGGAAAGGGAAAGGGTTTGAATTTCCCTTTCCCCTTTCCCCCTTAACCTTTCCCCAGACCAAAAGAGAGATTATTGGGTTTAACCGAAAAGTATTGCATACCGTGTAACTACGGGAATTTGCAATATCCATTAAGTAACGCCACTTTATGGCAAAAGTCTCTGAACGGACACTGAAATATCTGCGAATGCTAATGGTGTAACCGTTCCTTGCGTAAGAGTATATTCTTCAACATACTTACCGTTTTGAAGATTTCTGAACACAATCATCTGTTGAGCAGATAAATTTAAAACCCAATATTCTTGAATCTCAGCCGTAGCATAAATCGCAGCCTTGATCTCCAAGTCCTTGTTTAAGCTGGTTTTAGCAACTTCTACAATCCAAAATATATCTTGAGGAGCAGGATGGCGATCGCTGTAGGATGATTCTGGAAGTCGAACAATTGCAATATCAGGTTCGGGTTCCGAGTCAGATAGTGTAATGGGCCCATTGAAACGAACATCAGCTTTACCTGATAGCAATTCTTCTAAATATTTTGCACCTCGTTTTGCTGTGGTGTAGTGAATTGGGGTTTCTGGACTCATCTCAACAATTTCGCCTGCTAACAGTTCCAGATGACGACCATGCAGAATGCCCGCCTCAACCATGCGGTGATAGTCGTCTACAGACCATTTAGCCAGGGTTTTCATAGCAGAATTGCTCACAGCAGAATTGCTCACATTCTTGTGATAGACCTAGTTTAATTTTAAAAGTTGCTGGACTGTGTTTGGGACAATCTGAAAATACGATCACCATCTTTGCCTGACAACCAACTACTTGCTATCTTGCGCCCCTAACTGCTCTAACAAGTCATGAATTGATAAAACGGGTACGGTTGAACTCAAAAAACCTTGCGTATCGCGTGTCACAATAGCATCTAAACCTTGAGCAATAGCACAAGCGATTTGAACAGCATCTTCAAAATCAGCTAAACCAGATCCGAACGCTGATTTCAAGACGGCTCGATTAACAGGACAAATTACCATAACAGTCAGCGTTTCTGAAACTGCTTGCCGTGCTTGCTCTATGCTGCGCGTGTGTTTTCGGGAAATATAAAAAATATCTGTAAGTGTTGTCGCTGTGATATGTCCAACGACACGACCAGAATCAATCTCCTGAAACAACAGTTCCGCGTCTTGGAAAAATGGAGATCGCTGTAACAGAAAATCTAGGACAATATTTGTATCAATTAAAACTTTCATTAAAGATACTTGTCCACTCGTCGCTCTTCTAACATTGCAGCCACTTCTTCATCAGTCGGTGCTGGCTGGTCTGTTTTTAGCAAGCCTCGCATCCGTCTAATCGCGCTAGAGCGCTCAGGCTCAGAAATTGGCGTGTCTTGCAAGGACTCAATGATAGCGCTCACTAGTGCAAGGCGATCGCTTGGTGGTAACTTGAAGACCTGCTCCTTCAATTCTTGTAGCAACATAGACGGCTCCTATAGTCGAAGGTTTCTAACATCTAGTATGAGCGATCGCGCCTTCTATGACCAGATTTATTGACCCTGTTACAGTTCCCAAGTGCAGGTCTTATTTTTATTTTGCGATCGCACCCCATCTCAAAAATCATCAGCGATAAATACACCTCATAAATCTTGATTTAGGAATATAACTGTACAGACGCACTATGCGCTCCTAACTCCTAATTGCTTTTTTGCGTATGATATACAAACCTCCTCAACAAAAGCTGTTGAGATGGATTGCATTGTTCCTAGTTGGGACATTTCTGCAATTGTTGTTTTACATCCCGACACCAGTCTTATCCCAAAATTCCAATAGCTGTAGCAATATTACAGCCCCTCTGACACCTGAAGAACAAACTTACGCTCGTGGTGCTTGGCAGTATTTTGTCAAAAACTATCAGCCAGCAACAGGATTTACCAATTCTACAGGGGGTTATCCTTCTGGTACACTCTGGGATATGGGTAACTACCTGATGGCGTTGAATGCTGCACGCTGGTTGAATCTCACTGACCAAGCAGATTTTGATGCTCGTCTCAACAAATTTTTAACGACTCTCAGCAGCTTAAAGTTATTTGAGGATACTTTGCCCAATAAAGTCTATAACGCAGCCAATGCACAAATGGTTGATTATGGCAACAATCCCCTTGAGCGGGGTATTGGTTGGTCTGCTTTGGATGTCGGGCGAATACTTGCAGCATTTGATGTCATCCGTACCTGTCATCCGCAATATAATGATTGGCTCAAAGGAATTGTAGCGAAGTGGCAAGTGGCGCGATCGCTCAAAGATGGGCAACTTTATGGCGCTACTGTTCTCCCAGACAACAAAACGTTATTGGTACAAGAAGGACGACTCGGCTACGAAGAATACGGCGCTAGAGGTTATGGACTTTGGGGTTTTTCTGCACCCAAAGCTATTTCTTTAGAACCGTTTAAGTTAGTTGAAATTAATGGTGTACAAATTCCTGTTGATACCCGTGACTTTCAAAGCACCAACGCTAATAATTACGTTGTTAGTGAGTCTTATATCCTTGAAGGAATTGAGTTTGGCTTGCAAGGTGAGTTAGCTGATTTTGCTGCTAGGGTTTTAGATGTACAAAAACGGCGTTACGATACCACAGGGCAATTGACTGCTGTTACAGAAGATAATATCGACCAAAAGCCTTATTTTCTTTACAACACCATCTACGCCAACGGTGCAAAGTGGGCAACAATCACGGATGCTAATCAACCTTATCCACAGTTTCGTAGCATCAGCACCAAAGCTGCTTTTGGTTGGCGCTATCTTTTTCCAGAGAATGCTTATGCTCAAAAAGTTTTTGATGCTGTCAAGGATCTCCGTAGCCCTGATGATAGTGGTTACTATGCTGGTATCTATGAAGAATCCAAACAGCCTAATAAAGCTTTGACAGGTAATACTAATGGGTTGATTTTGGAGATTTTATACTACAAAGCTAAGGGAAATCACCCCTTAATTGCTTCTGGTTCTGCGAGTGTGTCTACTGGCAAACCCAGTGAAAATGCTTCTCCTGTAACACCCTCAAATCAACCAAATTCTACTGTTACGGCTCCTACTGCAACGCCTGCGGATACTCCTAAACCAACAGAAGTGGCCGTTGCACCTATTCCACCGGTAGATAGTCCCCAATCATCATCTAACCTCAAACTAGATCGATCGCTGTCGGTGATTGAACGGCGCTATGCAGAGGCGGCTTGGCGATACTTTCAAGCGAATTATCACTCCAAAAATGGGCTGATTGACGATCGCAGTGATTTCAAAGGCGCAACCCTCTGGGGACTAGGAGATTACCTCGCAGCCCTCCATGCAGCGCGATCGCTCGATATAATTACTCCCAAGGAATTTGACCAGCGCACCCGACATCTTTTAGGAGCCCTGACAAAGTTACCATTGTTTGCTGGAGAGTTACCCGGTCGGGGTTATAATACGCGATCGCTGCAACTAGTAGATTACGGTGGAAATCCAGCCCCAGAAGGAAACGGCTGGTCAGCTTTGGATTTAGGTAGAATGCTGGCAGCACTTTACAACTTAAAAACCTGTCATTCAGAATACACGGCTGCGGTAGATAAAATTGTGCTGGATTGGTCATACTTGCGTGTGGTACGCGAAGGTATTCTATCCAGTGCGACTGTCACCAAAGAGCAAGAAGGGCGATCGCTGATCCGCGTCAACCCAGAAACCCGCTTGGGATATGAAGAATATGCAGCTAGAGCTTTTCAATTATGGGGATTTAATGTTAATGGTTCTGCTGTTGGCGGAGAATATCAAACGGCCTTAGTAGAGGGAGTGAAAGTGCCAATTCAACGCCACCGCAAAGATAGCAACTCCAAAAACCAATACACAGTTAGTAATCCTTTCTTACTCTATGCTTTGGAGTTTGGACTAGACCCACAAATGCGATCGCTCTTTGAACCAATTTTTCAAGCACAAGCTGAACGTTATCGTCGCACCGGCAACCTCACAGCCTCAGCTACCACCTTGATTGATCGTAAGCCTTACACTGTCCACAGCACAATTACTGGAAAAGGTGAGTCTTGGGTGGCTTTAGGAGATGACGGTCAACCTGTACCAAAAGGGCGATTGGTAAGTACAGTAGTCGCTTTTGCCTATCATGCCCTGCTTCCAGAAAACAAGTACAGTCAAGAGTTACTGCAAGGAACGACTGACTTATATAATCCATTAGCTGGATTTTATGAGGGTTTCTATGAAGCCACAGGTAAAACGGCAGTTGGTTTCACCAGCAGCACCAACAGTATGATTTTGCAATCCTTGCTGTACAAGGTAACGAATCAACAACCTCTAATTCGTCCGACAAATGACATGAAATCTCCTTGGTGGCAAGAAATTAGTCAGGGAAATTCTGGGCGAGGTCTACCCAACACTGCCAAACAACAAACTAAGTTAATTTCTGATAGTTCTGGCAGTTACTGGGTTTCAGCTAGCGATCGACATTGAGAGAAGCAGACGCAGGAATGCAAAGATGCGTGCCTGCGTCCTCTAGCAGTTCGCCAAGTGTACTTGGCGGGGTAAGGGGTAAGGGGGAAAGGGTTTAAATCCCTTAACCTTTCCCCTTTCCCCAGTCCTCACTTAGCATTTTTGGGTTGGCAGACTACTAGCAGTAATGTTGGGTTGGTAATAGGTTGTTAGTAATGAATTCAACTAGGGAATACTTATTCTGAAGGAATGCAGATAAAGTGGGAAGCTCTGTCTAGTCTTTACGGCGGAGCTTCCCATTTCATCGGGAATAGCCTCCAGGACTCCCTAGTTCTATTGGTCTGGATTTCCCTCCTCTTGTCAGAAGTCCTGGTTCCCAAAACCCAAATCTTTTTCTTCTCCCAAGGGGAGACGCTAAAAGCGATGCAACATATACTATCAGCTTGGTTCTCGCTTATAGCATTGATGGTTACTGAGCGTAGTCGAATCTAAAATCCAAAATCCAAAATCTAAAATAGTACTAAGATGAGTTCAGTTTCTATTAGTGATAATTCCTCAAAGTTTTCTGGTAATAGTCGCTCATTACTCAAAAAAAGAACGCTGTTATTTCGCTATCTTGCAGAAATAAATTTAATTTTTGGTATCTGGTATTTGCAATGGCGCATCACCCATTCCATCAATTTTGATGCACTGTGGATCTCTATTCCTTTGTTGATAGCAGAAATTTATAGCTATTTCGGCGGTGTGATGTTTGTGATTGGGTTATGGCGACCTTTAGTGCGACAAATTAAGTCTCTCGACCAGATGACCCCACCTTTACCCAGATCCGAATGGCCAACAGTAGATGTCTTTGTGACCTGCTACAACGAACCGCCGGAAATTGTAGAGGAAACTGCCAAAGCTGCTCTGAAAATGGATTATCCGCCAACAAAGTTACGAGTTTATGTCCTGGATGATGGTAACTCGGCTGATATACGGGCTATGACAGAAAGATTGTGTATTGAAGATTTGCAGTCACCACAACTACAACAAGAAGCAAATCGGATTGATGCAGAACACTCTTATTTGTTGCAGCGCTTAAAGGAACTAGAAAATCTGACACCTAATACTCAGGCCGCAGAACAATGGTTGCAAACATCATCATCAGAACCAGTAGTTAATCAGTTGGCTACGGAATTTGTGCAAAGCCTGCGACAATTTATTCTTTGGTTATCTCCGACTCATCAAGGTATTAGTAATTCTCTTGGAGAGACGCTACGCGATCGCCTCACTACCGAACGGAAAGCCCTAGAGGAAACTATTCGTAAGAAAGAACTCGAACTTTTGGAACTCTCCCGGTTTCGGTATATCGCTCGTCCCAAAACCCCTGGCGTAGCGCATCATGCGAAAGCGGGCAACATTAATTACGCAATTTTTTCTGGGGAAACGGCAGGAAATTTTATTGTTACTCTAGATGCCGACCACATTCCCAAGCAAAATTTTCTGAAGCGAGTTGTGCCTTATTTCTATACATATAATATTTCAACAGGAAGATACGATCAGAATAAAATTGCTTTTGTACAGACTCGCCAGGATTTTTACAATATTCCTCCAGGCGATCCTTTTGGACATCGAGCAAATTTATTTTATGGGCCACTCCAACAAGGCAAAGATGGCATGAATGCTGCGTTCTATACAGGCACAAATGCGATATTGAGGCGTGAGGCATTAGTTAGTGTAGGACTGCAAAATTTTGCTGATGAATTTGCCAAAGATGAAAAGCGTTTAGATGAATTTGATTTAGTTGGTGGGGTATCGAGTAATAGCATTACAGAAGATATGAATACAGCCATGCGTCTGCATAGTGCTGGCTGGAAATCTATTTATCACAATGAACTTTTGGCAGAAGGTTTAGCGCCAGATGACCTGAGTTCTACTCTTAAGCAGCGACTACGCTGGGCACAAGGAACTATCCAAGTACTAGTTAGAGAAAATCCACTGACAAAATCAGGGCTAACATTTTGGCAAAGGTTGCAATATTTTAAGACGATGTATAGTTATTTCTCTGGTTTTGCAACTCTGGTGTTTATTTCTTGTCCAATTATCTATTTTTTTACGGACATTGTTCCAGTTAAAACCTACGGGTCTGACTTTGCGATACACTTTTTCCCCGCTTTTATTATCAACCGTCTCACGTTCTTAGCAGCTACCTGGGGCATTCCAGCTACAGAAGTTTGGCGTTCTGAACAATATGCGATTGCTTTATTCCCCCTGCTAATCCAAGCTGTATGGAGTGTGTTTACAGGACAAAAACTCAATTTTCAAGTCACACCTAAGCAGAGGCAGTCTGGTATTTATCTCAGGCTGGTTTGGCCACAGTTAGTTATCTTTGTTCTCACTATTCTGGGAATATTATGGAGTCTTTATCGCTTTGCAATTGGTCATCTAAATAATCCTTTGGTTCACCTACTCAATGGTGCATGGGCTATCTATAATTTGTTACTTTTGTCTGCTATTATCCGCGCTTCTGTTTGGCAACCTCCAAAAGAAACGTAAGAGGGACATAGGGAAAAGGAAAATAACTATTAACTCCCTGATAAATTCAATGTAAAAAGAAAAAAGTAATGAACATTAATTCAGACTCAAAAAATTTTGGTCAAAGAACTGTCTTAACAATTTATGCTCATGCTGATGATGAAGTTCTACCTGCTGCTGGCACTCTCAGTCTGATGTCCAAAGCAGGATGGAATATTCTTTGCTTAATTTTGACTGATGGCAGTCTTTCCAGTTCGCCTATTAAGGGTACACGTCATCAAGAAGCGGATGCCGCAGGTAAAATCATCGGTGCAACTTACGAGTTTTATGCACTTGAGGAGTATAATTTTTCAACTCAAGCAGTGATTAAAGTTACTGAAGAAGCTATTGGGCGTTGGCAACCGGATCTAATTATTACTCATGCACCACAACCCGAAAAATATGGACATAGAGATCATGAAGTATGTGCGATCGCAGTTTCTAATGTTGCTACCCGCAAAAACATAACTTTGTGGTATTCAGCCCCGCCTGTTTTTTTGCGTGGTTTTGAACCCAACTTTTTTGTGGATATTACTTCTGTAATTGAGGAAAAAGTTGCAGCTATCGGTTGTTATGAATCAGAGGTAAACAAAGCATTTATGCAACTTGATGCCATACTGGTTCTATCTCGTTTTTGGGCACGAGAGTTGGGTCAAAAAGATGGTTACTTTGAAGCTTTTGAAATTTCCCGACAATGTGTAGATGCTAGCTTTTTTTACGCAATAGCTAATAATCACCAAGTAATTAAACACAGCTAATCGTAATTTGATTAAATAAACGTTGGGTTTTTACCTCAACTACTCATTTTCGATCAAAACTGTAACAGATGCGATCGCAATCAACATTTCATCATTTTTATCGTTGAGTTCAGGAATGGCCCGTCCTTGAACTATCATTCCCCCAGATTCTACGGTAAGAGTTTTCCGACCAAATGGTAGGACAGCTAGTACCTCTTCTTCTCTAACTTGTTCTGGATATGGCACTGCTACCTGAACTTCTATAATCATTTCATTGGGATGGCTTAAACCTGCAACTTCCCAAACACCAGGTAAAGCATTGTGAGCGATCGCATTCCGTACCGCCCTAGATGCTGCTACTGTAGGTTCTTGTCCATGCTGATCTATTCCCATCCCCATCTCAATAATCAACCGTTTACGCACCATTACTACCTCCGGTAAATTCTCCACCTTTCACCACCAAAGGCAGCTGTAGTGAGGACAGAAGGCTCAGTTGGAATACTGCATCTCTTCCTTACAATGACCCTTCACGCAAAGTCCTAGGATAAGAGCCAAACTTCTGCCTCCAACAAGAACTGCCTCCTTTAGACCAGACGTTGTAAGCGACTAAGACGCTCTGAGTAACTTTTCATCACCTGTATGGCAAACATAGGTGTTTCCTGAACGGCAAAGAGAAACCCTTCTTGATCAAGAAAACCTAGTTTAGTATCCACCTTGGCAATAGCTGTGTAATTTCTATTTTTTATTCCTACAAGTATTCCAGCACCAAAAACTTCGCCCTGCTCAATAGTTTCTACAACCTTGCCATTAACTACTATCTCTACCTCTCCTTCCAGAATGCCGTACATACTATCACCAGACTGTCCTTCTTCAAAGATGACTTCACCTGCTGAGAATGCTTCAGGAGTGGGTTGTTTTTGAAATATACTGACTGTTATTACAGGACTTAGCATTAGAGCAACCCCAAAATTCTTGGTTTTTAGACGAAACTTTTTGATAGCTTTAGGCGAACCCAAAAAAGTATACTACTTTATGTTGATTAACTCTCACTCAATCTCCACAAAATTCCTGATTAGTCTCCTAATCGCCTAAATACCCTTCCCTGGTTTTACTAGGCAGGCAAAACCGTCTCTCTCTGAGTCGGAGCTACGGTGTATACACCATAGCTTATAAAGGGGAGGGAATTAGATGTTCTAGTTTCCTATCATGTTATTGTGGCGATCGCATTTGCTGATTTGGCGATCGCGTTTGTTGATTCAGCGATCGCATTTGCTGATATAGCGATCGCGTTTGTTGATTCAGCAATCGCATTTGCTGATATAGCGATCGCATTTGTTGATTCGGAGTTCGCATTTGCTGATATAGCGATCGCATTTGTTGATTCGGAGTTTGCATTTGCTGATATAGCGATCGCATTTGTTGATATTGCGTTCGCATTTGCTGGTTGCACTTATTTTCAGACAGCAAATCGATATGGAAAATGAGTAAAAATACAGACAAACTCGTAATTATTTCATTAAAAGCTCAACGAAATAAATCCACAAAACTACCCATCTCAGGCAAAAGGATACTCCACTATGTTGAAAAAGGAATTCTTAAAAAAAAGGATATCTCATGTCTTTAAGAACTCGTGGTTCTGCTGCTGTTGACAAAGCCCAACTTCGTCTCGCCTTGCTTAAATCCGTTGATGAAAACCTGGATTTAGGACATGGATTAACCATCGAAGCCTACAACCACCTTATCAACACTACACGTTCGACGCTAGAAGCTCATAACACGCTTGTATCCAATCTTGAAGAATCGCGTAAGACAATAACCCAGATGGATAAAGCCCTTTCCGAAATGTCTGAACGAATGCTAAGTGGAGTTGCAACTATCTATGGCAGAAACAGTATAGAGTATTCCAAAGCTGGCGGATCTAATGGAAAAAGAAATAAAAAATCTAGTTCAAAAGTTGCTCCAGTTGTAGCGGTTCTTGCTACTCAACCGGCTCAAGCTGCAATTGCGAATGTGTCAACTAACGGTAAAAGCACAACTCCTTTACTGCAATAATCCGCTTTAGTGCATAAATTTAGTACCGTGTCAAGCTTAAATTTGTGCATTAAATGTAAGTTGGGTTTCCTTACGTCAACCCAACCTACCTTTAATCCAATACAGTTCAATTAAGCAATTTTTTCCTTCTCTTTCTTTTCTCTGTGTCCTCTGCGCCTCTGCGGTTCGTAAAAAAAATGACCTTGACAAAGACTGCTAGCCTTAACCCAAACGTATTGACCTTTAATCCATCTGAATTTTATAGTAGCGATGTGGCGGGCTAGGCGTAGGGCGTGTTTTCAAACTATTTGTTTAGCCTCCTAACTTTTTAGATCCCCCTAAATCCCCCTTAAAAAGGGGGACTTTAAGAGACTCTTTGCCCCCCTTTTTAAGGGGGGTTGGGGGGATCTAAGACTTTGAAAACACGCCCTACGCTCTTGTGGAAAAGTCCTATCTTTATATTTGCAACTTTATTATCGAAAATTCAAGGTAGGGAGAGGTTTATCAAACTCGCTCTCAAAAAGCGAATTTTGGTTTTCAGGCTATCTTCTATAATTGATAAAACCTGCACACCTAATTCTAGGCATGAGACTGTGACCGAATCAGGAAGTTACAAAGATACTGTAAACCTACCCAAGACTAGCTTTGATATGCGGGCAAACGCCATCAAGCGCGAGCCTGAAATCCAAAAATTTTGGGAAGAAAATAAAATTTACGATCGCCTCTTTGAAAGTAACCCCGGCGAATTATTTATACTGCACGATGGGCCTCCCTACGCTAATGGCTCACTCCATATTGGTCATGCCTTAAATAAAATTCTCAAAGATATTATTAATCGCTACCAAATGTTACGAGGGCGTAAAGTTCGCTACGTTCCTGGTTGGGATTGTCACGGTTTGCCAATTGAGTTAAAAGTTTTGCAGAACATGAAGTCAGCAGAACGGCAAAATTTAACGCCTTTACAACTGCGGCAGAAAGCGAAAGAATTTGGACTAGCTACGGTAGATAACCAGCGCCAAAATTTTAAACGCTATGGTATTTGGGGTGATTGGGACAACCCTTATCTAACTCTGAAGCCGGAATATGAAGCGGCTCAAATTGGTGTGTTTGGTCAGATGTTCTTAAAAGGCTACATCTATCGCGGTTTGAAGCCAGTTCACTGGAGTCCTAGCTCTAAAACCGCTTTAGCTGAAGCTGAGTTGGAATATCCAGAAGGTCACGTTTCCCGCAGTATCTATGCAGCTTTTCCAGTTACAAGTTTGGCGGAAGCTGTAAAACCACTGTTGGCGGAATATCTGCCAGATTTGGGTGTTGCTATTTGGACAACCACACCTTGGACAATTCCGGGGAATTTGGCGGTAGCAGTGAATGCAGATTTGAACTATGCAGTGGTGGAGGTTTCCCAGTCAGAGGCGCAGAGCAATTTTAAATACCTCATCGTTGCTGCTGATTTGGTCGAACGGTTATCTTCAACGTTGGGACTTGAGTTAACTCTCAAAGCCACCTTTAAGGGGAATGACTTAGAACATACTACTTATCGTCATCCTCTATTTGACCGTGAAAGCCCAATTGTTGTCGGCGGTGATTATATCACTACTGAATCGGGTACTGGGTTGGTACATACCGCACCAGGTCATGGTCAAGAAGATTACATTGTTGGTCAGCGTTACGGTTTACCCATCCTTGCACCAGTGGATGACAACGGCAATTTTACCCAAGAGGCGGGAGAATTTGCTGGGTTGAATGTGCTGGGTGATGGGAATCAGGCGGTGATTGATGCACTGGCTGCGGCTGGTTCTTTGCTGAAGGAAGAAGCATATCCCCACAAATATCCTTATGATTGGCGGACGAAGAAGCCGACGATTTTCCGCGCTACTGAACAATGGTTTGCTTCCGTGGAAGGATTTAGAGAAGAAGCACTAAAGGCGATCGCAACTGTAAAATGGATTCCAGCCCAAGGTGAAAATCGCATCACGCCAATGGTGGCGGAACGTTCCGATTGGTGTATCTCCCGTCAACGGAGTTGGGGTGTACCCATTCCCGTTTTCTACGACGAAGCCACGGGTGAACCACTGCTGAATGAAGAAATTATCAACCACGTCCAAGGAATTATCGCCGAAAAAGGTTCCGATGCTTGGTGGGAATTATCCGTTGAGGAATTATTACCAGAATCCTATCGTAATAATGGTAAGTCTTACCGCAGAGGTACAGACACAATGGATGTATGGTTTGATTCTGGCTCATCTTGGGCAGCTGTCGTCCAACAGCGTCCAGAGTTACGCTACCCTGCTGATATATATTTGGAAGGTTCCGACCAACATCGTGGTTGGTTTCAGTCAAGCTTGCTCACCAGTGTAGCGGTAAATGACATTGCACCTTACAAAACTGTGCTAACTCACGGCTTCGCTTTGGACGAACAAGGGCGAAAGATGAGTAAGTCAGAAGGAAATGTGGTTGACCCAAATACAATCATTGAAGGCGGAAAAAATCAAAAAGTAGAACCGGCTTACGGTGCAGATGTCTTGAGATTGTGGGTATCATCGGTAGACTACTCCGGCGATGTCCGCATTGGTAAAAACATCATCAAGCAGATGAATGATGTTAGAGGCAAAATTCGCAACACAGCGCGGTTTTTGTTGGGTAGCTTGGATGATTTTGACCCAGAAAAAGATACAGTTCCCTTCGAGGAATTGCCAGAACTTGACCGTTATATGCTGCACCGCATCACCGAAGTGTTTGAGGAAGTCACGGAAGCCTTTGATAGTTTCCAATTCTTCCGCTTTTTCCAAACTGTGCAGAATTTCTGCGTGGTGGATTTATCCAACTTTTATTTAGATGTAGCCAAAGATAGGCTGTACATCAGTGCAAAGGATGCTTTCCGCCGTCGCAGTTGCCAAACGGTGCTAAAAATAGCCTTAGATAATTTAGCACGAGCGATCGCACCAGTGTTATGCCACACCGCCGAAGACATCTGGCAATATCTCCCTTATAAAACACCTTACAAATCAGTGTTTGAAGCCGGTTGGATACAGGTAGAGGAAAAATGGCGTAATCCAGAATTAGCGGAATTTTGGTCAGCGCTGCGACAACTTCGCACCGATGTGAATAAGGTGTTAGAACAAGCCAGGATAGAAAAACTCATTGGTTCTTCCCTAGAAGCGAAAGCTTTGATTCATATCCCTCACAAACAATTAGGCGATGCTATCAAAGCCTTTAACCCGGTTAAGGGTAACGGGATTGACGAACTGCGGTATTTATTGCTGACTTCCCAGGTGGAATTATTAGATTCTGCCGAGGGGTTGCAAGGATTAGAATATGCAGCGCAGACGGAAGACTGGACAATTGCTGTAGTCAAAGCAGATGGGCAAAAGTGCGATCGCTGTTGGAACTACTCTACTCATGTGGGAGAATCAGCAGAACACCCCTTAATTTGCGAACGGTGTGTTGCAGCCTTAGCAGGAGAGTTCTAGTAAATATATCTGAGTTCAACGAACCTCTCCCTACCTTGAAATAAAGTTCAAGCCTTTCCCTCTCCAACTCGGAGAGGGAAAATTTTGTGTAGTAAAACCAAGGACAATACTTCTCGGTTAAGCATTTTTAATTCAGAATCAGGTTTTGGGAAAAGGTTAAAGGGGAAGGGTTAAAGGTTTTTTCTTTCCCTTTGCCCCTTCCCCTTTAACCTTTAACCGAGAAGTATTGAAACCAAGGAGAGGTCTGTAATGACATAGACACATCCGTAGAATTCACGTTAAATCAGTTTGTAGTCACCGCCTAAAAAAGATATTTTACTTAATACATATTATGGTGTTTTTGTAAAGCAAGTAATTTCTAAGGGTTATATACTTATAAGAAAAAAATCAGGTGTTTTTACTGAAGCAGACTAAGTACTTTCACCGTATTCTTTTCATGTATAGAAGCATATCTCAGTCTTATAAAGAAAATATAAAGGTATGGATTAATACGTAAATTTTCGATTAAAACATCCATTAACTTAATCAAAATTCAAGAGATACAAAGATATGTCACATAAAGTTGCTAAAGAGTTGGCAGATTTTTTGCTGCAAATAGAACAGCGATCGCAGTTTCATGCAGGCTATCCGTATAATTTAAGTTGTGATTACAGTGCGATCGGGAAATTTTTCAATCATCTGTTAAATAATGCTGGAGACCCATATATTGAGCCAGATTTTGGTCTCCATTCCCGTAAGTTTGAGCAAGAAGTATTATCTTTTTTTGCTCACCTCTATAAAATTCCAGAAAATCAGTTTTGGGGTTATGTTACTGCTGGTGGAACTGAAGGTAATTTATATGGAATTTTCTTAGCAAGAGAAATCTACCCTAATGGGATTCTTTACTCATCACAAGACTCTCATTACTCAATTCCCAAAGCCGCGAAATTATTCCGCATTCAACATAATGTTGTGAATTCGCAAATTCATGGAGAAATGAATTATGACCATTTTGAACAACTACTTAGTGAAAATCGTCGTTATCCAGCTATCATCAATTTAAATATTGGAACTACTGTCAAAGGTGCAATTGATAACTTAGACAAAGTTCTAGAAATTTTAGAGCGCAATCAGATTAAAGATTACTACATTCATTGTGATGCTGCACTTTCAGGGTTAATATTACCGTTTTTAGATGGCGCTCCGCAAGTGAATTTTCAAAAACCGATAGATAGTGTAGCTATTTCTGCTAAATTCATTGGTTCTCCCTTACCTTGTGGTGTAGTTTTAACTAAGAAAAAATGGGTAGAAAAAGTTGAAACAGAAATTGAATATATTGGTTCAAAAGATACAACTATTCTGGGATCTAGAAATGGTCATACTCCCCTAATTCTCTGGTATGCAGTACAAACAAGAGGTTATGATGGATTAGCTAAAGAGGCTAAGACCTGTATTTATAATGCTCAATATCTTTTTCAACAACTTCAAATCAGAGAATATCCATGTATGTTAAATAATTTTTCCAACACAGTAGTTTTTCAAAAACCTTCTCAAAGGTTAATTAAAAAGTGGCAATTAGCAGTTTTTGAAAACTCGGCACACATGATAGTCATGCAGAATATTGGTCGAGAGAAAATTGATATTTTTATTAATGAACTATTATTAGAAGAAGGGTTAGTTAATAACGCAGAAGATTTTCAGCTACAGCCAGTACTACAACACTAATGAAGATTCTCAAGTATAATTGATTTTTCAATTTTACAAGTTGTTTCTCCAAACAGAATTAGATACCAAACAACTTATCTATTTAAAAAGTTTTTGTAACACAAGTTAGCAGCAAGTAGCATTTCTACTTCTACACTTTCCATCGGTGGTAAGAAAAAATACCCTTGTCCATAATCACATTGTAACGCCTTCAATTGTGCTAATTGTTCTACAGTTTCTATGCCTTCTGCTGTAACAGACATATTGAGATTATGAGCTAATGTCACAATCGCTCTTACAATTTCTAAATTTTCTCCTCGACTACCTATATTAGTGACGAAAGAGCGGTCAATCTTCAGGGTTTTGATAGGTAGGCGGTGTAGATAACTCAAGGATGAATAACCAGTTCCAAAATCATCCATGTGCATCTCGACATTTAGCTCTGTTAACTGGGAAAGTACGGTGGTAGCTAATTCAAAATTATCCATCAACAGGGTTTCAGTAATCTCCAACTTCAAACTGCATGGCTCCAGTCCAGTTTCTTGCAAAATATGTTTAACTTGTTTAAACACATCGGGTTGCGTTATTTGTTTCCCAGAAAAATTAACGCTAATTGTCAGAGGTAGCGAGCTAGGAAATTGTTGATGCCATCTGTGCATTTGCTGACAGGCTTCAGAAAGCACCCATTGCCCAATACTAACAATCATTCCAGTTTCCTCAGCCAGAGGAATAAACTCTTGAGGGGAAATAAGACCTCGTTCTGGATGATACCAACGTATCAGGGCCTCAAATCCAATAATTTTGCCAGTTATAAGTGAAATAATTGGCTGGTAATCAAGGCGAAATTCTTCTTGTTTGAGCAGTGCATTTCGCAGAGCAGTTTCTAACTCTAATAGCAAAGATGCACCCTCGTACATCTTTTGGTCAAAGACCTCATAGCGTGCTTTACCAAGTGATTTGGCGCGGTACATTGCAACATCGGCATCGCGGAGAATATGCGCTGATTGTTCATAATCTGGCTTACTTAAAGCGATGCCAATACTAGCATTAGTAAATACCAGATGCTCATTTAATTGAAATGGCAAAGCTAGTACATTTTTAATTCGCTCGGCTACCTGTATGGCGATGTCAATATCCTCAATGTCCTCAATTAAGATGGTGAACTCGTCTCCACCAAAACGGGCAACTATGTCTCCGCCTCGCAGAACTGACTTTAGCCGATGGGAAATTGCAATCAAAAGTTGATTTCCTAGTAGATGTCCCAGACTGTCGTTAACAACTTTAAAGCGGTCTAGGTCTAAGAAGAGTACGGCAAATAAATAATTATTGTGCTGTTTGGTACGTTCTATTGCCTGCTGCACTCGCTCCATAAATAATCGTTGATTAGGTAATCCGGTTAGCCCATCATGAAGACTATTGTGAAGTAGTTGCTCTTGTGCTTGTTGGCGCTTGATAATGTCTTGTTCTAGTTGTTGATTTACTCTGATAAGTTCAACAGTACGTTCTAGAACCAGTTGCTCAAGCTGATAACGATATTGGATTAATTCTTCCTCTACTAACTTCCGTTTAGTGATGTCACGGATAATAACAACATACTCCCTTAGCTGAGAATTAAATGGCTGTGAAATAGTCGATTCAACAATTCTTAGACCTTGGTTTATTTTTAAAGTTTGCTCAGTTCTGATAGACCATTGCTTTGGTTTACCGTGATAACATACTAAGAGTTGATTCAAGTTTTTCCCAAGCAGCTCCTGAGAGTGTGTTTGAAATAATTCTTCAGCCGCAGCATTTGTTTGACAAATTTTACCGTTTTCATCTAAGACTAAAACAGTATCTGGAACGGTATCGAGAGTAGTGATAAATAGGCTTTTAGCTTGTTTGCGTGCTTCATCAATAGCAACGATTTGTGGTAGAGTTGTCCAGCAAGCGATCGCTACTCCAATCAAAGAAAGCGTTACTAACAGAATAGCTAGTAAAGAATTTTGAGGATTATCAGAAACTTTACCTAATAAATCGCGGATAACCCAACTGCTTGTAGCAGTAATACAAATTAATGATACTAGGACAATCACCTGTAGTATCAGAAAGTCTGAATTGTTTGTGCTAGACCGAGTATAGTAACGCTGTGTCCACCATTCCAACTCTAGTGGCGCAAATCTTAAGCGACGTAGCCCGACATCTCCTATCATCAGAACAATGGGTAATAATAATCCCACTGAAAAATCTCTCCAATTCCAAGCTAAACCTCCTACTATTAGAACTACCGCTTCTAAACAGAAAAAACCAAGTGACCACCAAGGCCATAACACCTGGGGTTTTCCTCGACACAGCCATAATCCCAGATGTAACCCCATAATGGACATTAAATAACAGGTGCCTGCTACTGTGACAAGTTGAGATACATTTCCCAAATTTAGACACAGCAAACTGATTAAAAAGGTAACAAAGATAGCAGGCCCAAGGACACCTTGACGGGAAACTAATGCAAATATGGGAGAAATCTGTCTGTCCAAGGCAAGTTGATATAATATCCGAGGAGAATTGGAAACTGCCGTAGCAGAACTTAAAAGACAAGATACAGTAATCAAAAGTGTTGCTAGAAAAGAGGCAGATTCACCCCAAAAAGGCTTAGACGCTGCTACCAGATTTAAGAACGCATCGTCACCTATTGTAGGATTTTGACCCGAACACATTAATACCCAAGAACCACCTAAAAAGACTGGAGGAATTAGCCAAGCAGCTACGGTTAAGAAGCTTAAAGTTTTATACGGATGGTGGCTATCAGCTACAAAAGAAGAAGTGGTTTCACAAGCATAAATTGAATAGCTAGCCAGAAAAAACCACTTAGCCCATTCTTCAAAGCTTATAGTATGTGTGCTGGTTGAGATAAATTTAAAACTAGCAGTTGAGAAGACTAACCATAAAACGCCTTCAATAGAAAACAAAAGCAGTAATAAAATTGCTGGGAATACAAAAAATAAATGCAAGAGCGCTAAAGCACGAGTGCCACTGAACGCTAAAATAAAAGGAATAGCTGTAAATAAAACTTTTAATAAAGTTTCTGGACAAGAAATACCTAATGTTCCAAAATTGACTTTAATTAAGTCTGTGAGAATAATCGCATACAGTGCCGGTGCTGCTGCCCAGCTAAAAAAGTATCCTAATGCTACGTAACGACCTAAGCCAGGAAAATTTTTTAATAGCCTTGTGGTATAATTCGGTGTTCCTCCAGCGACATCTGGCCAACGTCTACCTAGACTTTGCACCTGCAAGTTCAGTAAAAAGGAAATAATCGTGCCAACAAACCAAACTAAAATCGCTTTAGGCCCTAACGCCGCATGAATAATAGGGGCAGTACCAATCCATCCCACATGACCCGTTAAGCCAAAGCCCCAGGTTTCGAGATAACTCAGAGTCCGTGGTAAACGTATTACCAAGTTCTGATTTTTCTCTGTCGGTATAGAATTTTGAGTAAGCATTGTTTCTTAGTAAGATTTACTGACCTTCTCACTCAATAGCCGAATCTCGCTGCATATAGCTTCCGTATAAGTGCTGAACTTATATAAAAGATAACTTACTTATAGCAATACTATCTAATTTATGAAAATTCGTGCTGTCCAGATCCCCGGCAACTTTTATGAAGTCGGGGATCTAATTTTTAATGAATGATTTAAGACTGCTATATTACCCTCATTAGCTTACTGATTAGGTCTTTATAGCTTTTGCAACAACTCCTGAGTTAACTGAAAAAATGCTTTTGATCCAGCTGATTGGGGAGCATTTAAAACAGCTGGCATAAAACTATCAACAGCCTTAGCAACATTGACATCAACTGGTATTTGTACTTTACAAATTTTCTCTACCCCGAAATCTTCGACAACGCGGTGCATCACTTGTTTATAGTATCTGCCAGTGAGAAGGTTAGCAGTAGACATGCTGAATACAATTCCCAGCATTTTTATATCTATTTTTGTTTCATGTCCATGACTGTCTTTCAATTGGGCGATACGTCTTTCTAGTAGTTGAATACCCACTACAGATAAGGGTTCTGGTTTCGCCGGAAGTATGTAGAAATCGCTGGCAGCTAAAGCGCTACGAGTCAATAAATTATATCCAGGGGCACAATCGAGAAGGATAAAATCATATTCTTGACGGACTGGTTTTAAAATGTTATTAATCAGCACTCTTTCAAAGCGATTCCAAATCGTCTCAAAGTCCTGTTCTCCTAATGCAGTTGCTTGTTGATGTAGCATTTCTGATACAACAAATTCATCATATAAGTCGATATCTCCTGGTAATAAATCCAGTCCGGGAAGATTACAAACCTGGGATTGAATGATATCTTGAATTGTGAGTTTTGCTTGTGGGTCTGGATTGATAACTTCGTCGATCAGATACCTAAATGTCTTGCTTTGTTTACGGCGCTTGGCAAAATCTAAAGGCGACATCAAACTGAGTGTGGCGCTAATTTGGCTATCTAAATCAAGGACAAGCACCCGCTTGCCATGATTTTTAGCTAAACAGGTAGCTAAGTTGACGGTGAGGGTAGTTTTACCAACGCCACCTTTCATGTTTGCAGTAGCAATTACATATCCCATTGGTTGAGTCCTCTGTTGACGCATTCTTCACATCTAGGTAGCGTACACCTCTCTCGATTTATTAAATCTTCCATTAAATTTAATATTTTTGGGAACTCAACGAAGAGGAAGGGGGGAAGGGAGCAGAGGGAAATGACTACTTCTCCGTGCCGTGGGTGGATTTACCTGCTGTACTATTTAAATTGCTATCACTTTGGTTGAAAGCTAGATAACATTAGATTCGGCGTGTTTACTGTTCGGGAGTGCCAAAATGTCTAAACAGCTGGGTCAAAAAATTGCACCTACACCTATATCAAATGATATCAATGTAGTGGATTTGATCGATCAATACTTCACTGCTTATAACTCAGCGCGGTTGCGGGAAATCTGCCAACTTCTGAGTCGTGATGTGCTAACCGAAGGTGTTACTGTCGGAGTTAGCCTTTCTGGTGCGATGACACCAGCAGGATTTGGGGTTTCAGCGCTTGCACCCTTAATTCGTAATGGCTTTATTGATTGGATGATTAGCACTGGTGCAAATCTTTACCATGATATGCATTACGGTTTGGGTTTTGAACTCTTTGCTGGTAATCCTTTTTTGGATGATGTGAAACTGCGTCAGGAAGGGACTATTCGCATTTATGACATTATCTTTGGTTACGATGTGCTACTAGAAACCGATGCGTTCATCCGCAAGATTTTACAAGGGGAAGCGTTTCAGAAGCGGATGGGAACTGCTGAGTTTCACCATTTACTAGGTAAGTATGTTCGGGAAGTAGAAAAGCAACTGGGTGTGCAGCATTCCTGCTTGCTGGCTACAGCTTATGAGTATGGCGTGCCTATATATACGTCTTCTCCAGGAGATAGCTCTATTGGGATGAACGTGGCGGCTTTGGCTTTGGAAGGTTCGCAGTTGGTGTTAGATCCATCAATTGACGTAAATGAAACGGCTGCGATCGCATATAATGCCCGTGAGTCAGGCGGTAAAAGTGCGGCTGTAATTCTCGGTGGCGGTAGTCCTAAGAACTTTTTACTACAAACTCAACCGCAACTTCATGAGGTATTAGGGCTAGAAGAACGAGGACACGATTACTTTGTGCAGTTTACTGATGCACGTCCAGATACAGGCGGTTTGTCTGGAGCAACCCCATCAGAAGCCGTTAGCTGGGGTAAGATTGACCCGGAAGAGTTGCCTAACACAATTGTTTGTTATACCGATAGTACGATCGCTTTACCACTGGTAACAGCATACGTCTTGAATAAGTGCCAACCTCGTCCCCTGAAGCGTGTTTACGATAAGCGAGAAGCCATTTTGGATAAACTGCAAAAAGACTATCTAGCAGCCAAAACCCAACCATCGGATCAGGTTCCCGCAGCAGTGGCTGAAAGTGCCCAAAAGCAGACAGCGACTTATCCTTGTGGGCGGCTGATTCCGAATACGTAGGGAGTAGAGGAGGCAGGGAGCAGGGAGCAGGAAAGGATTAGGGGAAATTATTGAACAAGTCTCTTCTCTATTTCCCATGCCCAATGCCCCATGCCCCATGCCCC
>NZ_JAAGOG010000063.1:0-38638 GCF_010747425.1 Nostoc sp. UIC 10630 | reverse complement strand
CTCCCCTGCCCCCTGCCCCATCTTGATCTGTGCGAGTGCCACCACAGCTTGCACTAACTCTTCTGGATCGAGGGGCTTGGTAACGTGGCGTTGATAGCCACTGGTTATGGCTCGCTGGTAATCATCAACTCTGGCATAAGCAGTCAAAGCGATCGCGGGAATTTGTCCGCCTTTTTCGGGGGTTAAAGTTCGGATCTGTTGAATCAAGGAATAACCATCGACTTCAGGCATCCCAATATCACTGACTAACACATCGGGTTGAAAGGACTCCAGGTTTGCTAACACTTCTGCCGCAGAAGCAACAGTCAAGACTGTAGCTCCGTATTCAGTAAGCAATACTGTTAATAGCTCACGGGCATCGGGATCATCATCCACTGTCAGAACTCGAATTCCCGTGAGTTCAAGTCCTGGTTGTGGTAACTCATCTATCTGCTTGATTTCTGGTTGAAGATTCAGCAGTGGCAACTGGACTGTAAAGGTAGCTCCCAAGCCAACACCCGGACTGTCAGCCATGATGGTGCCGCCGTGAGCCTCAACCAACTGCCGGACGATCGCTAATCCCAATCCTAACCCGCCATACTTGCGAGTAATTGAAACATCTTCTTGACGGAATGACTCAAAAATATACGGGAGAAACTCAAGGTTAATGCCTTTACCAGTGTCACGGACGATAATCTGTGCCTGCTCATCTACTTGCTCTAATCGGATTTCAACCCGTCCTCCCTTGGGGGTAAACTTGATAGCGTTGGAAAGTAAATTCCAAACGATCTGTTGCAAGCGGTTGGAATCTCCAGAGACTTGCCCAATATTTGGCAGCACCGGATGCAACGAAATTGATTTGGCAATGGCTGCTGTAGTTACCGTGTCGATCGCAGATTCAATAATAAATGCCAGATTCACAGGTACAGCATCTATGGTGAGTTTGCCGCGCAGAATCTTGGCAACATCCAGCAAGTCATCAATCAGTTGAGTTTGCAGTTTGGCATTGCGTTCAATGGTGGCTAAAGCTTCAGCTGTTTTGGTTTCACTAAATTTACGGGTTTGCAGCAGTTTTGTCCAGCCGAGAATTGGGTTGAGAGGCGATCGCAATTCATGGGAGAGAACGGCAAGAAACTCATCTTTGATCCGATTGGCGCGTTCGGCTTCGGCTCTGGCTGCTTGCTCTAGCTGAAATAGGCGATCGCGTTGGATTTCAGCTTGTTTGCGATCGGTGATATCCTGTACATTACCCACCATCCGTACCGCATTGCCCACAGCATCATAGAAAACCTGACCTCTAGCCGCTAACCAGCGAATGCCATCAGGATGTATAGTACGGAAGTCATCTTCATAGTACTCTTCCTGTTGCTGGATGGTGCGACTCACTGTTTCATTGGCTGAGGTGCGATCGTCTGGGTGCAGGAGACTTAACCAAAGTTCATAGGTGATTTCCTTTGTGGTTGGGTCAAGCCCAAACAGATTGACGTACTCTTCAGATACATGAGCGCTATTGTGGATAATGTCCCAGTCCCATAATCCCGATTGCGTCGCTTTGTACGCCAATTTCAACCGGGCTTCGCTCTCCTGCAAGAGGAGTTCTATCTTTTTGCGATCGCTAATGTCTCGTGAAATCAACAAGATTCGTTCCAGCTGCCCAGAAGCATCCAAAATCGGGCTAACGACCACTTCCCACCATTTCGGAGTGCCTTTTACAGTTGGGCAGTATCCGCTAAAAATGCTGACTTTGCCTGTTTTGGTGGCAGCAAGTGCCTCCTCTGCCTGTTGCCGATAACTGCCTTCCCAGAAACAGAGCCATTCATTATTGAGATAAGAATTTAAATCATTAATTTCCATCAAACACAGTCCACCTGTATTCATGTACAGCAGCCGCCCATCAAGGCTTAATACCTTGATGCAATCAGAACTGCTGTCTAAAATGCGGTTTTTAAATTCTTCACTCTGGCGCAAGGCTTCTTCAGTTTGTTGGCGAGTGGTGATATCTCGCCAAGTAGCAACAAATCCGTCTCCAAATTTAGCCACGCGGATATCAAAGGCTCGAACTAAGCGTTGTTGCCCGTAATCATCCTCATAAAGTAGGCTGTCTTTAATGAGCGGCTGTCCTGTTTCTACTACCTGGCAGTATTCATTAAACAATCCACTTTCATGATGCCCTGGTAGTAATTCACACAACCCATGCCCAATCTGCTGCTCATAAGTCATTTGATTGTTGAAACAAGCCGCGCTATTGACATATTCAGTTACAAAATCGACAATCTGTCCCCGATCATTCCGTACAGCACGGTATACCCCAAAGCAGTCCAGCATATTTTCAACTGAAGTGCGGAAGCGTTCTTCGCTCTTTCGCAGAGCAAGTTCTGCCTGTTTGCGTAAGCGAAGCTCGTCGTAGACATCGCTGATATCATGATGGATGCCTGAAAGACGGAGTGGATTGCCCTGTCGATCCCGCGAAACTACCTTTCCGTGGTTGGCTATCCATTTCCACTCCCCAGACTTGGTTAACATTCGATATTCAAATTTGTAAGACACCGAATCGTCGTGAAGATGAGCATTCAACCGTTCCATCACCCAAACTTTATCGTCAGGATGAATCAGTCGCTCCCAGGCGCTAAAGTCCCCAGGTAAATCTCCTTGCTCATATCCCAACATTTCCAGCCATTGGGAACTTAAATAATCTTCATTGGTAACAATATTCCAATCCCAGAGACCGCCACCAGAACCTTCCAGTGCCATTTGCAGGCGTTCTTCACTGTCTCGCAAGGCTTGCTCTGCCTGTTTGCGTTCGCGTAGCGCAGCTTGCTGTTCGCTGATGTCTTCGGCAATACCTGCAAACCGATAAATCTCTCCGGTTTCATCTCGAAGGGGAAAGCAGCGATCGTGAACCCAGCGAATACTACCATCGGCTAAAATAATTCGGTATTCCTCATCGAATTTACCTGCGACAGCTTTTTCATGAAACGCTCTGTCTGTCGCTTCTCGATCTTCTGGGTGGATATGATCGACCCATGCTTGTTGTCCTTGATACAATTCCTCTGGGTTCAATCCCCACAGGCGTTTATATGCAGGACTAACATAGCTGACCCGATTTTCCTGTACCTCTTTGATCCAGAACACCGCATCAATATTTTCTGCAAGCTGCCGAAAACGTTCCTCACTCTCGCGCAGAGTTTCGGCTGACTGTTTGCGTTCGGTGATATCGAGATCGATACCCGCCATCTGAATCGGTTGCCCGTGTTGGTCGTAGAATACCTTGCCCTGGCTCAGTGCCCACCGAATCTTACCATTGGGATATACTACCCGAAATTCAATGTCATAGTCTTCTCCAGTGGCGATGGCATGATCGACGACTGCTAGAACGCGATCGCGATCGTCTTGGTGCAACCGCGCCACAAACATTTCAAATGAGCCGTCAAACTCTCCTGGTTGCAGCCCAAATAAGGCTTCCAGGTTATCCGACCAGGTAATTTTTCCCGTTTGGATGTTCCAGTTCCACGTTCCCATCCGAGAGGCTGAGAGTGCCAATCGCAGATGTTCTTCGCTTTGGCGCAGTTCTGCTTCTACCTGTTGGCGTTCCTTTAGCTCACGCTGTGCCTGCTGATACAGTTCTGCCTGTCGCAAGGCGATACTCATCTGAGTTGCCAACTCTTTAAGCAAGTCAATTTCTAAGGGCTGCCAAAATCGCGGGGAGGTACAATGATGAGCAATTAGCAATCCCCAAAACTGGTTGTCTTGCAGAATTGGTACAACCAGATGAGCTTTGACTTGAAACTGTGCCAACAATTCACCGTGGCATGGGTCAATACTGCTGTCATGAATGTCCGATACTGCCGTTACTTGCCCCTGATAATAGCCTTCGATATAATTCTTGATAAAGGCGGGATCGTAGCTAACAAGTTGCGGTCGATTGGAGGTGATGTAGGTCTCAGCTAGGAAGGGATCTTGGATAGTAGAAGAAAGAAGCGATCGCCACTCTGTCCCAACTGATTCTGCCACTACTGTCCCATCCCCACCAGGATTTAACCGAAAAACCAGGACGCGATCTGTGTGGAGAAACTGCCGCACCTCGGCTACAGTTGCCTGAAGAATTTCATCCAGATTCAGAGATAAGTGAATTTGCTGGGTAATTTGCGCGACTACGCGCTCTCGTTCAATACGCTGTTGCAGTTGGGTGCGTAGCCGCACTGTTTCAATTGCCCCATTGATTGCTATTTGTAGCCCTTGTGCGGTAATTTGCTCTTTGACAATATAATCTTGTGCGCCGGCTTTCATCGCCTGAACTGCGATCGCCTCATTGCCCTGCCCTGTGACAACAATCACAGGTAGGCACTGCTGTTGAGTTGAGGTTTGCAATTTAGCCAGAAATTCCAGTCCGTCTATGTCAGGCAGTCGATAATCAAGTAAAATGGCATCTGGTTGATGTTGCTGGAAAAGTTCTAGCCCTTGCTGTCCAAGGGTTCCTTCTAGGAAAGTGTAAGAATATTCGCGATCGCGCAACAAATACCGCCGATATAGCTCTCGATCTTCTGGGGAATCATCGACAATTAAGAGGGTGCGCTGTTGCTGAGACATCGTGAATTAATTGAGCGGATAGAGTTCAAGCCCACATTCCGCAGGTTATCATAGGGAGATTACTATTTTTGAAATAGCGCTAAAATCCTCATCCATGTAAGGATTTTACCATACCCTCTATTTTATGACTTTAGGAAAAGTCTATGATAATCCTGTGCGCCGACTTTCATCGCCTGAACTGCTATCACCTCAAAACATTGCAGTTGCTCGTCCGAAAAGGCAACAGTTGCAGGCAATTCAGGATTATCCCGTCCCTGAATCAGTTGAGCGTGAACTCTTATTGGATTTTCCACCACCTCTTACTCCCTACAACTCCTTCTGTTAGTAGTTTACTTGGACTTGTGTATACACCGTAGCCGACTTGGAGAGGGAAAGAGTTAAGACCTGATTTCGATATCGTATAACTGGCAGAGGGTGAGGAGTTTTTGTTTAAGGCGATCGCGCACATTCTCTGGTAATATCACTACACAATCTGGTGCATATTGCATAACTTCGCGGATAAACCAAAAGGTACTAGATACTCGCCTAAAAACTCGCCGGACTCGCGCTTTATCTGGTAGCCACTCATTAACATTGTCTTCAGGTTTAGCTTGATAGGCAAAAGCCAAACCTGCAAATAGATGCATTTCCACTTCTATCTCAGCTAAATTAGTTCGCCACTCACCAGAAATTGGCATGACAGCAGCTTCAGTAATCCTGTCTAATCGCAAACTCCAGTTGTGAACCAGTTCTGGTATATCAAAGTTTCCTTCTGTCTCTTCGCACCAGCAATCAAGATATTGCCGCTTTTCGTGAGGTGTAACTTTGGCATGGCGAACGGTAAAGTTTAATAAGTGTCCGGCTGCATCTTGATAGGAAAGCTGAAAGGGCTGTTCGCGCAAGATATAACGGTCTATCTCTAAGCGCCAAGGTGGGGGCAAATTCTCTAAGAAACGTTCAATTTCGCCTCGCAACGGTAATGATAGTTCGCTGCGTTCGAGAAGTAAGTTTGCAATGATTTGGGCTTGTTCAATTTGCCCGATGTCTGTCAACGCATTGATACATCTATGTAATGCCCTGATGCGTGGTTCTTTCCAATCGTTATTGTTACCGATGAGTAACTTCCGTTGAGCGATCGCTTTAATTAACTTAGAGATGTTAGGCTCCTCTCCCCACATCATACCGAATTCACGAGCGATCGCTTCTAGCTCGGCTTTATCACGTTCTGATATCGACAGTGTAATAGATTGACCTTTTCGACTCATGAAAAATGTCCGTATACTTTGTACTTATTTTCTCTTGTCAACTTCTATTTTGCGTGCCAATATAGTTTTTAGCAACCAGTTACGGACACTATTTAAGTGTAAGTCCAAATATAGAATTAGGAGAAGAGGATTCATTGAGAAGAATTAGACAAATTTGGAGAAGTTTCAATGACTAAGAACGATTTACTATCTCGAATTTCCATTGATCCCGATATTTGTTTCGGTAAACCTTGTATTAAAGGTCATCGTATATGGGTTAGTTTAATTCTCGACCTTCTTGCAAGTGGAGAAAAAATAGAGACGATTTTAGAAGAATATCCCGGTTTGGAACGAGAAGATATCCTAGCCTGTATTGCTTATGCTGCCGAGATGACAAGAGATAGCTATGTAGAAATTCCTTTAGGATTGCAAAAGGAATCAAAAAAGTGAATATTAAACTTGATGAAAATCTTGGTAGTTTGCGAGTAGCTACATTATTGCGTCTTGCAGGACATGATGTTGCTACTGTCCGAGAACAAGGTTTAATTTCAACTCATGATGAGGAATTAATTGACATTTGCCGTAGCGAGAATAGATGTTTAGTAACGATAGATAGAGGATTTGGAAATCGTCTTAAATATAATCCTTCTCACTATACAGGAATTATAGTCATTCGTTTACCATCCCGTCCTAGTTTTGAAGATTATCGCACAGTTACAGAAACTCTAATTTCTGGACTTGAAGCAGCAGATGTGACTGGTAAATTATGGATAATTCGACAAGGAAGTATTCAAGAATATCAGGATATTGAGGCAGAGGGAAAAGACAAATGACGGAAGCATACAAAATTACTCTCAAGCCTGTTTACTCCAAAACCGTCCCGACACCTGACGGGGTTAAATTACCTAAAGATTGGTTGCTTTCTTGGCATCAAGCCGCAACTTTAGAAGCGTTGCGCGATCCAAATATTGATGTAGTATTCAATACTGCGATGACTGGCGATGGTAAAAGTCTCGCGGCTTACCTAGAAGTGCTTCAGGGCGAATTTTCTGCGATCGGACTTTACCCAACCAATGAACTCGCCCGCGATCAAGAAACGCAGATTAAAGGATATGTTGAGAAATTTCAGCCAGAGAATCAGCCGCGTGTAGTGCGACTGAGTGGGGCTGATTTAGAGATTTATGCTGAAAATGAAGGATTGAAAAAAGGAGCTGCGATCGCAACTCTGACTAACCAGAGAGAAGCGTTATTAACTAACCCTGATATTTTTCACTACTTACATCGAGGTGCTTATATAATTCGTAGCGATAGTCCAGATAAGTTATGGGGCAGAATTGATAAAGATTTTGACTTGTTTATTTTTGATGAATTTCATGTTTTCGCAGCTCCACAAATTGCTAGTGTGATTAACACAATGTTGTTGATTCGCTGTACAAATCGCCGCAAGAAATTTCTGTTTCTCTCAGCCACACCAGATACAAACTTAATTGGGCGATTAGAAAAAGCAGGATTTCGTTGTCAAGAAATTGACCCTCTAAAACAAAATAAATATCAGTTTCCCGATACACCAGAAGAAGGGCAGCAACTGCAAACACAGGGATGGCGGCAAGTAGCGCGAATAATTAGATTGAATTTTATTCCTTTGGAACCGTCCTTTAAAGCTTCGGAAACTTGGCTAAAAGAAAATATTGATTTGATTTTAGCTCAGTTTCAGCAGTATCCAGGAAGTAAAGGTGCAATCATCCTTAACTCAATTGCAACAGTCAAACGCCTAACTCAATTTTTTCGGGAAATCTTACAGCCTTACGGATTGAAAGTTGGAGAAAATACAGGGCTATCGGGAAAAGGAGAAAAAGAGCGAAGTCTTGCTGCTGACTTGGTTATTGGTACTAGCACAATCGATGTAGGGGTTGATTTCAAAATCAATTTTTTAATTTTTGAATCATCCGATGCAGGTAACTTTATCCAACGTTTAGGACGCTTAGGAAGACATGACGAATATGAGAAAGATGGTCAGATAGTTAAGTTTGAGAATTTTACAGCTTTTTCTCTAGTTCCTAACTTTTTGGTAGAGCGATTGTTTAAGGGTGATACTCCACCGTTAGAAGTGAATAGTATTTGCGATCGCCCCTTTTTTCACAATACAATTACTGAGAATTATCGACAAATCAACGATTTTCGTGGTTATTATCGTCGATGGGGTGCTGTGCAATCATTTTGGCTGTTTTATCAGTTGAGCGATCGCACAATTAAACAACAGTATGCCCAAAGCCGAGACAAGTTTCAAGAAGCCTGTGAACAAGTATTTGAAACTAGTCTAAAGTCTGCGGCTGGACGTGTTTCGGGATGGGCGAAAGATTGGCAAGCGCTTTCTGGTAAATCAGGAAATCCTATTGCTGAGGATGCTGCTAGTTTTCGAGGTTCAAGTCCTTTGCAATGTGGTTTATACGACTTAACGGAAGAAAACGAAGCAGATAGATTTAAAACCTACGATTTACCGGGTATTTTGGGCAATTTAGAAATTGAAATGTGGACGGAAGCGGCATTTATACGGACACTTAAAGAAACCGCAGAACGCACGGGACAACCCATCGCCAAAGGTAGATTTGCTCATTGTCTAGCATTTATGAAGTTGCGTTCCTACCGAGAGGAACGGCTGAACTGGAAGTTTACCTATTCTGGCAACTTGCAGCCAATTGCTGACGCTTGGAAAGTTCAGGTTTTGACTGGTGTGGAAATTTGGCAACCAGACAACTATTGGGTTGGGGAAATTAACAAACGCCTAAAAAAGGAAGGTTTGGTTTGTTACGTGATTCGCCGTCCTCTTGCTGAAGTGCGGATGCGGCTAAGGCTGCCGATGAATTTTCAGATTTATGGCATCAGCGATCAGTATAGCTTTCATGATGCTACTGCACCGTGTGCGATCGCTTTTGGTCACTCTGCGCTACTGCTGGATACGCTTGCTTACACGTTTAAAAGCAAAGGAAATGAGATATGGATTACTTGAGGTTTCAATCCCTGATAGGGATTTTGGTTAGTGTAACGGAGAAAAAGCTTACGCCAGTAAGTTCAGACGTATTTATTTCAATCCCTGATAGGGATTAGTAATCTCACCTTATTTATATGGTGAGTCTCCGTCTGATCTGAGAGTAGCAGATAGTAAAGGAAAGTAACCGCCATCAAGTGCTGACTTATTTGACTAGATATTTATAACGTTAAATAAGTCTGTTAACTTATTGGATTTAATATATTGCAATCGGCTTTCGCTTAAGTTAGTTTTTGAGTATGCGATTAGTAAGGCTGGTAGTTAAAAGAACCATCCGTTCTAATGGGCTGTATGTAAAGTTACCTTAAGGATTGAAAGATGCGAAAACGTAAGAAGACTAAGGTTGAGCTATTAATTGAAGTCTTAGCAGATGGTGAATGGCACTGGGGCGATGAACTAGCTCAACCCGATAAAGTCGGTTGGCGCTTTGGAGATGCTGTAGATAAAGCTCGTGACAAAAAAGGCTTTTCAATAGTGAGAGAGCGAGTTGGACTCAAACACAAGTATCGTTTGCCCAAATATTAACCGATATTAATGTGGTGTTAGCGAATTTCTTGGTTAAACAGAGAATTTTTTGCTATAGAGGGAAGCTGAACAGTAGGTTACGGCATTAAGTTCAGGCGTAATTAGTCTCAACCCCCTAGAACCACAAAGCAAAACTTGTGGCAGATAGCTGGGTACAAGTCTGGTATACATCAAAACCTTAAAGCAGTTGATTTTATGAATGCTTCCTTCTTTTCTTAGCGTAAAAATATGATTGGCAAAGAAAAACAATTCCTTCTCTGACATAACCCATGAACGAACAAAAACTTTTAGAAAGAATCACAGTCAACCCTAAAATCTTTGGCGGTAAACCAATTATTCGAGGTCATCGCCTTGCGGTTGAACATATTTTTGGGATGTTGGCGGCGGGAGATACTATCGAAACCTTGCTAGAAAGTTATCCCTGGTTAGAACGGGAAGATGTACAAGCCTGTTTGCTCTACTATGCGCGTCGGCTAGTTGGTGATGAATAAGTTGAATCTTTTCCGCTATGAGTAACCCGGTTTCAGACAATTACAGACATTTGCCAATGGAAATAAAACAGCGTATTCGTTCAGCCCAGTACGAAGCACTAAAAGCAGTTAATCGGGAAATGATTAACCTCTACTGGGACATTGGACAGATAATTGTTACTCAACAGCAGGGCGCTAGTTGGGGAAAATCTGTAGTAGAACAGTTAGCAAAAGACTTACAAGCAGAGTTTCCAGGAATTAGCGGATTTTCTGCTGCTACCCTCTGGCGGATGAGGCTTTTTTATGAATCCTATGTCAACAATGAAAAACTCGCACCAATGGTGCGAGAAATTGGATGGAGTCACAATCTGGTCATTGTAGAGAAGTGCAAAAATGACCTAGAACGGGAATTCTATATCAGAATGACTCGTAAATTTGGCTGGACAAAGAATGTTTTGATTCACCAAATTGAAAATCAAACCTATGAAAAGACTCTGTTGAATCAGACTAACTTTGATAAAACTGTTCCAGCAGAGATCCGTAACCAATTAAAACTAGCTGTCAAAGATGAATATACTTTTGATTTCTTGGAACTAGCAGATGAACACAGTGAACGACAGCTAGAACAGGCGATTTTGGCAAGAGTTGAACCATTCTTGCAAGAAATGGGTGGGCGGTTTACTTTTGTTGGCAGTCAGTATCGCTTAGAAGTTGGCGATAAAGAATTTTTTATTGACCTGTTGCTGTATCACCGCCAATTAAAATGTCTAGTTGCGATTGAGTTAAAAACTGGAGAGTTCCTACCTGAGTATGTGGGAAAAATGCAATTTTATCTGGCGGCTTTAGATGATTTATCTCGATTCCCAGACGAAAATCTCTCAATCGGAATTATTCTTTGCAAATCCAAGGACAAAACTATTGTTGAGTATGCACTGAGAGAATCGAATAAACCAATTGGTATAGCAACTTATAAACTGTTTTCTACGTTGCCTCAAGAACTAAAAAATCAGCTTCCGGCTCCAGAGCAAGTTGCCAAGTTGCTAGAAGGCGTGGAGTAAAAAAATGGAGTTTGAAAATGTCTAATGATGATTGGTTATCAGGTGATTTTGGTTTTGATGGTGATTCTTCAGACCGTACTATTGAAACCAAAGGCGAATTATTAACACTCAAGCTATTACGAGAAGCAATTCAATCTCAAAATCCAGATGATAAGGTAATGGCAGACTTTGGTGAGTATGTTTTACCAAATCTGTTGCGGATAGCGATTGGTGTAACGGCGAAAGGTGGTAAGTTTTTTGATGAAATCGACCAACAGCGAGAAGCTGAAGGAAAAACTAAAGTCAGACGAGATAACGCTGCTGATCAATCACTGAATACTCACTTATTAAATGGATTATTCCCAGCAAATTTAATTGAGAAACGTTTAGAAAAACTTAATACCACAGTGCAGCGAGTGGTAAAAGAGCGAGAACGGCGTTTGGTAATTGCTGGATTTATTTTACATGATTTTGAAAAGTTTCCTGATGTACCTGAAAACTGCCGCAAGTTGCCGTTAGCAGAACATCGTGAAATTATTGGTAAAAAAGTTCATCAGTTAGGACTAGATAACTTTATAAATCCAGAAAATCCTGAAGCTTATCGAGAGTATCTAGATGATTTGTTGTGCATGGCTTATAATGCTCAACGTCGCTGGGATACTAACTGGAATTTTTCTGAATTTGGGTTAAATCCTATTCTCAAAGACCGCACGCTTCGCAGTTTATCTGATTTAACTTGTTTGGCTGATTCTCTCGCCTCAATTGTTAAACATCCCCAAGATGCAGAACATCCTAGACTCAAAGAAATCATCCACAGCCTCAGTGATGGACAGTTGAAATTTACCTATCACAGCATTGCTGAGAATCGTGGTGTTTTAACTAATGTGGTGAATAATGCTTTAATTCAGGCTCATACTAGTCTCAATACTGATGAGCATACCTACTATGAACCTTTATTATATCTGCCGACAGGCGTTATTTACTTGGCTTCGCGCAATGCTCCAGCTATCTCGCCGGAAGATTTACCAGACCGTGTAGTTAACAGTATTAAATCACTTTGTGCAGGTCAATTACGCCTCAGACAAACAGGGTTTGGTAGAGATGGTAAAGGTATGAAATATGCCGAATACTACAACTTATTTTTTGACGACATAGGCTTGATAAAAGTAGCCTTAGATGCTACATTACGCATCTTAAACCCTAATAAAGCCTCTGTTGCTAAAAGTCGTAGCGAAAATCTGAATAAGTTTCAACAACAAAATGTTTTATCTGCTGATTATGACTTCAAATTTGAAGACGATATTCGTATTGACCAAATAGCAGAGTTTGGTGATTTAGTTAGCCGCAAGATTTGGGAAGAAACAGTTAATCGCGTTGATTCTGCTCGTAAGAAAGATAAAAAGCTGCCAGCAGTTCCCGATTTTGATTTAACTCACAAAGTTGCAGAATTTTGGAATTTAGCAGAATGTTTACCCCAAATTAGAGAAATTCAACGCATTAATGAAAGTCTCAAAGAAAACAAGTTAAAGGGAAATACTGGAGGAGTACCTTATGAATGGTATTATCTTGCAGCTAAATATTTAGAACATCATCCAGGAATTGAAGATGTACGCGAAGCTTGTCAGCAAGTCATTGACTATTTGACAACCTTAATTTCTCCGATAATTTCTCAGTATGAATTGCCTGATGGTTGGGATGATTTAAGGCTTTGGGTAAAACGAGTTGTGATGTTACCAGGTACTAATCAAGAGCCATCTGTTAAAACTCAAGTTGAAACATTTCTAAATGAGTTAGATAATTATAATGCTGCGAAAAAATTAGGGCGAGGGAAACAATTAATCTGCTCAATTTCTCATTCTGCTTACACAGTCACTGAGCAAATGGAATCAGCAGTTTTATTTACGCCACAAGTTTATACAAACAAGCAAATGTTAGGAGGTTCTAACGCTAAACGTAATATCTCCAGTATTGCAGGTGTGGAGATGATGCTCAGGCAAATATTGATGAATCAAACTCAAGCTGTAGGTAAGCGATTTGAAGATGGGAAATATCGCTATCTCTATTTTTATCCTACTTATTACTTTACTCCAGAGACTAACAAGTTTTTGCAGAAAGCATACAATGGTATTGCTCAAACTCGCTTTGATACCAGCGTTCGCAATCATTTTATCAGTAAGGATTTACAGGCGGATTTGGGGCGCGATCGCTACCAAAGTGTAGACAGTTTCTTAATCGATGAAAACCTCCAGCGTGACAAGGATCGCACCTTTAAGCTTTCCTATCCTGAAGACCAGCCTTTAACATTTTACTTCATGGCACTCCCGCCAGGAAGAGACAGCACCGATACAGAATCTTGGGTAATGCCAACTTGGTTAGCGTTTGCTTTCCCGATGATTTTAGATGTTAAAACTGTGGTTTCAGAGTCACCAATTCCACCTTTTAATGATGGGGCTGAATTTGAGGAAAGCGTTTTCCTTGATAGTGCGCCTCATGCTTTCCGTGCTTTAGTAAAGCGCGATCGCTTCCGTCTTGACTACATCCTCGAAGGCTGGAATGAAAATGGCATCCAATACCCAGCACCTTTAAATGTGCTTACCGCCGCTTACGCCATTCATTTAGATGTAAATGCGCGACAGGGTAAGTCTGGTTACGATGCCAACTGGGGGAGATTTACAGAACTGGCTAAAGATTTTGAAACCAGTTCTTTGTACGTCTTTTCTTATCTCAATCGCTGGGTGCGTAACCAGGGATCAGATACAGCACGAATTGAAAAAATCCGGCTTTATGCCTATCATTTTTATCCTTGTTTTGACCCTTATGTGAAATATGACACTAATATGGAGCAATTAATTGTGGGAGAAGCATCAAGTCTGAATCATCCTAAGAAGTTAACAGATTTATACCGCAGATTTTACCGAGCTAATAAGCGTTATAATCCTAAGTCTAATGCTGTGTTGAAACCTGTTGATATTGCGGCTGAAACTATACTCAAAGCTGAGTCAAGTGTGTTTCAGGGAGAAACATTAGTTGTGGCTGTTGCAGCAGAAGTTTTTAAACTCATGGATCGCGTTCATTCTTCTACTGCTGAAGGACGCTGGATCATGAGCAAACGAGAAGAAGAACGGCAAGCTGTTCTAGATTTTGCCAAGTATTTTGTAGTGGAGGTATTTGATAACGCATTTGCAGGCGATCGCGCTCGTTTAGCAGGCCGTCAACTCAACTTAATTAGGGATACTTGCGAATTTCTTTATCGTCTTGAAGATGACAAAGAAAATGCAGGAAGAAATGAAAATATTCCTGTAATAGATGATGTTAATGAACCGGAATAAATTCTTCCTCTAGAAGTAAACAAGTAGTAAACAATTTTTTGGAGAAAATCATGGCAATTTTAAAAACTGTTGAATCCAAATTCTTTCAAGCTGAGATTCCTTACAAACCAATGGGTAAATATGTTCATTTCTTAACTATTCGTATTACTGAATCTTACCCTCTATTTCAGACAGATGCAGAACTGAATAAAGCACGGGTAAGAGCAGGAGTTAAAGACAAAACCACAATTAGCCGTTTGTCAATGTTCAAGCGCAAACAGTCTACTCCAGAGCGTTTAGTTGGTCGGGAATTGCTGCGTAATTATGGCTTAATGACGGCTGAAGAATGCGAATATAACGTGAATTTTGCAATGGATAATCCTGACTGCATCATTTACGGATTTGCTATTGGTGACTCTGGCTCTGAAAAATCGAAAGTTGTAGTAGACACGGCATTTTCAATTACAGCTTTTGATGAATCACACGAAACATTCACCCTCAACGCTCCTTATGAAAATGGCACGATGGCTTCCAAGGGTGAAAATGGTTCTAAACCTGGTGAAGTTACCAGTCGAATTAATCAGCAAGACCATATTAGACCGCAAGTTTTCTTCCCTAGTATTGTCACCTTGAAAGACCCCACTGAGGCTAGCTTTCTTTACGTTTTTAATAACATTCTGCGAACTCGTCATTATGGAGCGCAAACCACCCGTACAGGTCGTGTTAGAAATGAGTTAATTGGTGTTGTATTTGCGGATGGAGAAATCACGAGCAACCTGCGTTGGACTCAGGCAATATATGACCAAATGAAATCTAACAATACTTTAAATACTCCCGATCCATTAGATGAAGATGATGTAATCACTGCTGCAAAAAATGCTATTGAGGCGTTAATGGCTGATGAGTTTATTGTTCATACAGATTTTATTGGTGATACTTTTGTATCCCTAATTAATGAAGTCAAAACTTTAACAGGAAGTGAGAAAGGAATTCAGGCAATTTTGCAAAAAGCTGATGCAGAAGCTAAAGATTATGCCAAGAAGCATATTAGCAAGAAAAAAACTGCTGCTAAAGCGGGGAAAGAGTAATGGTGTTTATTTATCGTTGTCAATTGGAGTTGCACGACAGCCTATATTTTGCAACTCGTGAAATCGGACGATTGTATGAAACAGAGCCAATAATTCACAATTACGCTCTCTGTTATGCACTGGGTTTAGTTGATAGCCAAATCTACTCTACTACGGTTGCTGAAGAACATTCTTACCGCTATTTTTGCCCGGAACAAGTGCCAAAATATGAGGAGCATTTAACGCCACTCAATCAACAGGAAATTTACGTAACTCCGGCGCGATCGCTCAATCATTCTTCTATCCTCAACACCTGGAAGTATGCTAACAATAACTACCACGTTGAAATGGAGAAAACACAGAAAAATATCCCTAGTTTTGGCAGAGCAAAAGAAATAGCACCAGAAAGTATATTTGAGTTTTTTGTCATATCTCAAAAAGAACTCAAACTACCAAAGTGGATTCGGTTGGGTAAATGGATGAGCAAGGCTGAAGTGACGGTTGAACACTTACCTAAACATAAAATTTCTGAAGGTATATTCACTTGTACACATCCATTAAATCCGTTAGATGTCATGTTCACGAATCAAGTGATTAGCTATGATGTTGTGAATATGCCTCCAGTCAGTCTAATTCAAAATGTCCAAATGCGAGGTCAATACTATCAATTTGACGGCATTCAAAACTTAAAAATTCCAGTTCAGATAGAATATCGGTTTCGGAGTTAATTACTTCCCAAAACCTTTACCACGGTCTTTATTTTTTCGAGGCTCTATCGTCATTAACTCAGCTTTAAAACCTCTTGAATCTTGCAACATTAACTTACGTATTCGCTGGCGTTGGTAAGTCTGCACTTCAGCAGCTAGAGGATGATTAGGATCAATCTTTAGATGAGTAATAGAAGAAACATATTGTTCTTTACTTTCGGGATTATTCGGCTCTTTTAGCCCGCACATAATCCCGCCTTCATCTCCTGAATAGCCAACAAAATCAATTTCAAATTCTCTGTCTGGATCGGCGTTTACTCCTTTTTGCTTTAATGTCTTCAAAAACTCCTTACCTGCTCGTGCTTTAATGGGTAAGTTCTCTTTCAGTTTTTCAGTTAGTGCCTTTGCTTCATTGTAATCATCAATTCTCATTGGTCTTTCTCCCTATGTAGTTTTTCTAACTTAGAATACTACTATCATCACTCGATAGTCTTTAAAATTTTAGATACCACATTCAGCGATCGCTCCTCTATCTCTAGTGAAACACTATCAACAACAATCCAACGCCTTCCCCAGCGATTATCTAAACAACTTGTGGGGAGAAATCCAAGCTTGTCCTTACTTTGCTATCAACAACCTCAACCGCGATTTTGTCGCCACCAAAGGATTTTCTGTAGTATTTCAGCGTTCTGGATTAGCAAAAGTAGAACAGCAATTTCCCTACTTCAAACCTTACCTCGATTTGGCTCTCCAGCCGAGTTGTAATGCTTTTTACCTCAATCCTTTACAACTCAAAGAAGGCTCCCGCGTCGATCCGCATATCGATCGCTCCTTACGTTCCTATTCCAAAACCATTGAACCGCCTGCGGTTGTCAGTGTCCTCTATGTACGAGTACCAGCAGATATGGAAGGCGGAGAACTGGTATTACGATCGCACAAACGCCAACTTGGGCAAATTAAGCCACAATTCAATACTTTAGTTTATTTTCAAGGTGATTTAACCCATTCGGTTAACGCTGTCAAAACCCCAGGAAATCGTCTAAGTCTCGTTTGTGAACAGTATAGTTTGAGTGATGCTGAACTCCAGGAAATCCCTGAGTTTACTGTAGAGTCAAGAATCACTCAGTCTACAACCAAAAAAAGAAAGTATGCCTCATAGTTTAGTGTTGAATTTGCTACCTCAATCGCCTATTCCACCACAATATCTTACAGGTAGACATCTCCACGCCTTATTTTTAACCCTTGTTAGTTCTGTAGATAGCACATTAGGCGATCGCTTGCACGCTTCCACCGCAGATAAAGCTTTCACCCTCTCCCCTCTACAAATTAATAATACAAACTCTCCTATTTTAAAAGGTGGTAAAGGGGGATCTAAATTGCAATATTCACATCAACAACCTATTCCCGCCGGAACTCCTTGTTGGTGGCGCATCTCTTTATTAGATGACACTCTATTTGGCAAACTTACCCAACTTTGGCTAAATCTTAATCCCAATCGCCCTTGGCATCTTGGCCCGGCTGACTTGTATATTACCAGCATTCAAGGCACACCCCAATCTATTCAACCTTGGGCAAATGCCAGTACTTACGCTCAATTATACGAAGAAGCTAGCGACCGCAACTCTTCCATTAACCTTAGCTTCTCCACGCCTACCGCCTTTCGTCAAGGACAGTATGATACTACCCTTCCTACCAGAGAATCTGTTTTTAATTCCCTACTTTCGCGGTGGAATAAATACAGTGGCATAGAATTATCTCACATTGCTATTGAGTCAATATTTCCCTCATTTGTCAATATTCACACAGAAATATTAGCTGACTCTCGCAGCAAATTTATTGGCATTATTGGCGAAGTTACCTATAAGATTTTAGGGGCAGTTGAACCAATACAAATTAAGCAAATTAACGCTTTAGCTGACTTTGCTTTATATAGTGGTGTCGGCAGAAAAACAACAATGGGGATGGGGATGATGCGACGGCTGTATTCTCCCTAATTTCAATAATCATTTAAAAACCACCTAATAAGTTATGAACCAAACTGAATATATTTCAATTGCGGCATTGAATCAATATGCCTATTGTCCGCATCGCTGTTGGCGGATGTTTTGTGCCGGGGAATTTACCGATAATCAATATACAATTGAAGGCACAACTTTACACGATCGCGTCCACACCACAAGCGATGTACAGCGAGGAGAAACTTGGCAAATTAGAGCAATTTGGCTAAAGTCTGAGCAATACAAACTCATCGGCAAATCTGATTTGATTGAAGCCGAATCTGGCCAAGTTTATCCAGTAGAATACAAACGAGGACGCAAAGGCGAATGGGATAACGATGAGTTGCAAGTTTGTGCCCAAGCCTTATGTTTAGAAGAGATGACAGGACAACCTGTTACTACTGGATATATCTATTATGCCCACTCCCATCAACGGCAATTAGTAGAGATTAATGCAGAGTTACGGCAAAGTGCGATCGCAACTATTCAATCTGTCACAAATCTCCTAGAAACAGGAGCAATGCCAAAACCAGTTTACAGCAAACGCTGCCAAGGATGCAGCCTTTATTCGCAATGTTTGCCCAAAGCAACCGATAAAGTCAAAAGTTATCAAGAAGTAAATTAAATCATACCCTAATACAGTTCAGAATGAGCAACCAAACCATCATTGTAGAGACGCGATTCATCGCGTCTTAAAAGACCAATTATCTACACCAACAACCCTTGCTAACCCATATTTAATTATACCCAATAAATCTATTTCCCAATCCCCAATTATTACTAGGAATCATCAAAAATGGGAACAGTTTACGTAACACAAGCCGATGCTTTTATCGGTAAAGTTGACGAACGTCTCACCGTCAAAGCTGAACAAAAAACAATCCTGGATATCCCTTTAATTAAAATAGAGGGAATTGTAGTACTAGGACGGGCTACTATTTCTCCCGCCGTCGTCAATGAACTTTTAGAACGTCACATTTGTTTGACATTTCTCACTCAAAACGGACGATATTTAGGACGTTTAGAACCAGAAGCTACTAAAAATATCTTTGTTCGGAAAGCCCAATGGCAAGCTGTGGGAGAATCAGAACCAGCAATCCATTTAGTCAGAGGATTTGTCCGGGGTAAATTGAAAAATTACCGCCATAGCTTACTTCGCACTCAGCGAGAACATCCTGATACTGACCTGAATAATAACATCACTCGATTGGAAAACGCGATCGCACCAATCGAAAAAACTAGCAGTATTGATTCCCTCAGAGGCTTAGAAGGTGCTGGTAGTGCAGCCTATTTTGGTTGTTTTCAACAGCTAATCAAAACCTCAGAATTTCACTTTGAAGCCAGACGCCGCCGCCCACCAACCGATCCAGTTAACGCCCTACTGAGTTTTGGGTATTCATTACTACGTCATGATGTGCAAAGTGCTTTAAATATTGTTGGCTTCGATCCCTATCTAGGATACTTACACGTCGAACGTTATGGTAGACCTTCTCTAGCCTTGGATTTGATGGAAGAATTTCGTCCTTTAATAGTGGATGCTGTAGTGTTGTCGCTGATTAACAAGCGATCGCTAACCCTAACTGACTTTACCACCGAACCGCTCAGTGGTGCTGTGTCTTTAACCAAAGAAGGACTGCATACATTCCTTCGCGCTTATCAACAAAAGAAACTATCGAGTTTCAAACATCCAGTTTTGGGAAACAAATGCACCTACCAAGAATCCTTTGAAATTCAAGCAAGGTTATTGAGTAAGTATCTCATGAACGAAATCGATAAATATCCCCCTCTAATTCTCAAATAACTTGCTATTTTTTCCTATTCCCCATCCCCCATTCCCCACTCCCATGTATATTGTTGTCAGCTACGACATTCAGAAGATAAGCGTCGTACTAAAATCCATTCGGTTCTCAAGTCTTACGGGCAATGGATGCAACTGAGTGTGTTTGAGTGCGATATCACTCTCACTCAGTATGCTAAACTGCGATCGCGTTTAGCCAAATTGATTAAACCCGATACCGATAGCGTGCGCTTTTATTTTCTCTGTGGCTGTTGTCAAGCAAAAGTCGAACGTATTGGCGGAGAACAGCCACGAGACGAAACAATTTTCTTTGCTGAGTCCCCTTCTGGCTAGGTTTCTGTATTTCAAATGCGCGGAAGGGTAGGTGTACCAATTCCACGGGTCTAAAAAAGTGCTTCTATCCCAAGTATAGTAAGGCTTTCAACCCATTAGTCACTTAATCCTTATCCGCGCAATCTCTGAAATGCTTATCAAAATACGATTTCAGCCTTTAAATTTTCCTGGCGCTCTTTCCAAACGAATTCTCTAATGCTATGATTGCCCTTGAATCGCGCAACCGCACCTTGAAAACTAAATACAGCTTGGCTTTCAGCGTCCCGCTATTGCAATTCATCAAAATCCCTATCAGGGATTGAAACATTTGATTGAGTATCCAACTCCTCAACAATGGATATTGCAATTCATCAAAATCCCTATCAGGGATTGAAACACTACAGCTACATTAGTTACCACGGGTACTCTACTAAATTGCAATTCATCAAAATCCCTATCAGGGATTGAAACGGCGTAGGATTGGGATTTGCTGTACCTGTCGGCGTAGGAAATTGCAATTCATCAAAATCCCTATCAGGGATTGAAACCCAGCTAAAGGATATGCCCCCTGGCAAACGAGAATTGCAATTCATCAAAATCCCTATCAGGGATTGAAACCAAGCGATCGCCTCCTAGTGACACAAAAGGAATATAAATTGCAATTCATCAAAATCCCTATCAGGGATTGAAACCAGAATATTCTATTTTGAAAACTGAATATCAACGGATTGCAATTCATCAAAATCCCTATCAGGGATTGAAACATCTGCCAAGATATCACTTGAGATGACCTCTAGCATTGCAATTCATCAAAATCCCTATCAGGGATTGAAACAAATCGCACTTTAGAAAGTGGTGGGGGTACGGGTCAATCAGAATTGCAATTCATCAAAATCCCTATCAGGGATTGAAACAAATCGCACAGTAACGCTCAATGGTACGACTGGGCACTTATTGCAATTCATCAAAATCCCTATCAGGGATTGAAACGTGTAGGCGCTAACGCAAGTATTACATTAGCTGATTGCAATTCATCAAAATCCCTATCAGGGATTGAAACTCAACTCATGAAGTGTTTTTCTTTCTTTCATGCAAGATTGCAATTCATCAAAATCCCTATCAGGGATTGAAACAAAGTGCCGGAGACGCGGCAACCTTTCGGCAAAATATTGCAATTCATCAAAATCCCTATCAGGGATTGAAACTGTCTCCAGTTCCAGGTTTAGCTGGGTGGTTTGGATTGCAATTCATCAAAATCCCTATTAGGGTTGAAATAGTACAACGGCTCCCTGCCCCCTGCCTCCCAATACTTCTCGCTTTGTGCATTTTTAATTCGGAATCGGATTTTGGGAAAAGGGTACTGGGTTTGGGTTAAAGGTTTTTTCTTTCCCCTTCCCCCTTCCCCTTTTCCCCTTAACCGAGAAGTATTGCCCTGCCTCCTATCTCCTTTAATTTAGCTTAACGGTATAGCCAAACACGCAAGAGTGAAAGCAGTTGTTCAGTATCTACGGGTTTGGTGATGTAGTCTGATGCACCCGCTTCAATACACTTTTCGCGATCGCCTTGCATGGCTTTAGCTGTCAGTGCAATAATCGGCAAAGATTTAAATTGCTCGTTTTGGCGGATTAAGCTTGTTGTTTCGTAACCGTCCATTTCTGGCATCATTACATCCATCAAAACGACATCAATATCTGGTGTATTTTCTAACACGTTAATCCCTTCTCTGCCGTTTTCAGCGTATAACACTTGTATTTGATAACGCTCCAGCATACTTGTCAGCGCGAAAATATTACGCATATCGTCGTCTACAATTAGCGCTTTCTTGCCAGCAAGTAAGTAATCTATGGAATGCAATTGTTCAAGTATTTTTCGTTTGGGTGCAGGTAAATTTGCTTGGACTCGGTGTAAAAATAATGCTGTTTCATCGAGGAGACGTTCGGGCGATCGCACATCTTTAATGATAATTGTTTCGGCAATCCGTCTCAGTTCGGTTTCTTGAGCTTTGCTAATGTCTCTCCCGGTGTAGACAATGATGGGCAATGTTTTGCCGTGAGGTAGAAGCTTAATCTGATCGATCAATTCAAACCCGGTCATGTCGGGTAGCCCTAAATCGAGGACGAGGCAATCAAAATGCTGGGTGCGGATGGCTTCTAACGCTTCTGCACCTGTGGCAACAGCAGTAGTATGAACATCGCTGTTGCCAATTAGTTCGACAATGCTATGCCGTTGAGTGTCATCGTCTTCGACTACCAGTAAATTTTTTACCTGGCGCTCAACAAAACCTTTAATTTTGACCAATGCCTCGGATATTATCTCGCTGCTTAAGGGCTTTTGCAGATACGCGATCGCACCTAGTTGCAAACTGCGCTGTTGCCCTTCTTCAACGGTCATAATGTGTACGGGAATGTGGCGGGTATTTGGGTCATGTTTCAGACGATCCAATACCGTCCAACCATCCATTTCTGGCATTCGGATATCTAGTAAAACGGCTGAAGGATGGAATTGCTGCGCTAATGCTAAACCTGTACTGCCATTTTGGGCTGTTATCACCTTAAATTCATGCTGTTGCGCCATCTCTATAAGGATGCGGGCAAAGTTCACGTCGTCCTCGACGATTAACAAAACGCGATCGCCCATGCCAATAGTAGCGCGATCGTCACTGAGGAGTGCTGAGTGAGGAGTGCTGGGTGAGGAGTGGAGAGTGGGGAGTAGGGAGTAGGGAGTAGGGAGTTGTGTTGATGTAGGCTCAACATTCAATTGTGGGAAAAAGAATGTAAAGGTGCTACCTTGACCGGGTTGACTTGTTAGTTTAATTTCGCCACCAAAGAGACGGGCGATTTCGCGGCTAATTGATAAGCCTAATCCAGTACCGCCGTATCTCCGACTGGTAGAGCCATCGGCTTGTTGAAATGCCTCGAAAATAACTTTTTGCTTGTCGGGAGCGATGCCAATCCCTGTATCGCTAACTGAGAAGGCAATGACATTTTGAGCGCGATTTAAAGTTACTTGATCGTTGCTCCATCCCTGTTTCGCCACCGCAATCTGCAAGCGGACTTCCCCTTGCTCCGTAAATTTAAAAGCGTTGGAGAGGAGATTTTTTAACACTTGTTGTAAGCGTTTGACATCTGTATAGATGGTTGTGGGTAAGTCGGGAGTAAATTCAATTGTGAATGCAAGTCCTTTGCTCTGAGCGATTTGCCGGAAGGTGCGCTCAATTTGTTCGCCCAACTCTACCAAAGGCATTTGGGTCATGTCAATTGACATGGTTCCCGATTCAATTTTAGCTAGATCCAGAATGTCATTGATTAATGCCAACAAGTCAGTACCAGCTGAGTAAATTGTCTGGCTGTATTCAACTTGCTTGCTGGTGAGGTTGTGATCTATGTTATCTGCCAACAACTTCGCCAAAATTAACAAGCTATTTAGCGGTGTCCGCAGTTCGTGGGACATATTGGCGAGAAACTCTGATTTGTATTTTGAAGAAAGGGCGAGTTGTTCAGCTTTGTCTTCTAAAGACATTCTTGCTTGTTCGATTTCTCGATTTTTGCGCTCGACTTCTTTCTTCTGCATAGCTAACAACTCTGCCTTTTCTTCCAACTCCGCGTTGGTTTGTTGCAGTTCTTCTTGTTGTCCTTTGAGTAAATCTTCCGAGGTTTTGAGCGATTGAGCTTGTTGTTCTAAGCGCTTGTTGGTTTCCCGGAGTTCATTTTGTTGAGTTTGGAGTTCTTCAGCCAAAGATTGCGACTGCTTGAGTAATTCTTCGGTTCGCATGGATGCTGCGATCGTGTTGAGGACGATCGCTATACTTTCGGTAAGCTGGTCGAAGAATGTTAGATGAATTTCACTAAAGCGACGGAAGGAAGCTAATTCTATGACTGCTGTTACCTGTCCTTCAAAGAGTACAGGTAACACCACGGCATTAAGTGGCGTCGATTCTCCTAGACCAGAGGCAATTCTGACATAATCACTTGGTACATCTGTCAGCAGAATTCGCTCTTTTTCTAAAGCGCATTGTCCTACCAAACCTTCACCCAAGTGGAAGCGGTTAGCCAGATGTCTGCGTTCCCGGTAAGCGTAGCTACTAATTAGTTTCAAATACGCTGTATTTTCCCCAGACTCCATCAGGAAGAATACGCCATGTTGCGCTCCTACCAAGGGTGCAAGTTCTGAGAGAATTAGTTTAGATACGGTTTCCAAGTCTCGCTGCCCTTGCAGCATTCGGGTAAACTTGGCTAGGTTAGTTTTCAACCAGTCTTGCTCAGTATTTTTCTGCGTTGTCTCCCGCAGATTGGCAATCATCTGGTTGATGTTGTCTTTGAGTATCGCTACTTCGCCCAGTGCTTCGACGGCAATTGAACGAGTTAAATCGCCCTTAGTTACAGCTGTAGCAACTTCTGCGATCGCTCGCAACTGAGTTGTCAGTGTAGCAGCGAGTTCGTTCACGTTATCTGTCAAATCTTTCCAAGTTCCCGCTGCGCCAGGGACTCTCGCTTGTCCGCCTAATTTCCCTTCAATTCCCACTTCCCGCGCTACTGTAGTTACCTGATTGGCAAATGTCGCTAGGGTATCAATCATCTCGTTGATTGTCTCTGCCAAGGTTTCAATTTCTCCCTTAGCATCTAACATCAGTTTCCGTTTCAGGTCTCCGTTAGCAACCGCCGTTACAACTCTGGCAATACCGCGCACTTGTGCCGTTAAGTTACCCGCCATTGAGTTAACGTTATCTGTCAAATCTTTCCAAGTTCCTGCAACACCTTGGACTTGTGCTTGTCCGCCTAACTTCCCTTCAGTTCCCACTTCCCGCGCCACCCGCGTTACTTCTGATGCAAAGGAACTAAGTTGATCCACCATTGTATTGGTGGTGTTCTTCAAGTCCAAAATTTCGCCTTTGGCATCGACGGTAATTTTCTTCGATAAGTCACCATTAGCTACCGCCTTGGTAACTTCCGCAATGTTACGAACTTGTCCGGTGAGGTTCCCCGCCATCGAGTTCACGTTGTCTGTTAAATCTTTCCAAGTCCCTGCAACTCCTCTGACGTAAGCTTGTACACCTAATTTACCTTCCGTTCCCACCTCACGGGCAACCCTGGTAACTTCTGATGCAAAAGAATTTAGCTGATCCACCATTGTATTAATGGTGTTTTTAAGCTCTTGAATTTCACCTTTCACATCAACGGTGATTTTCTTGGATAAGTCGCCATTTGCTACCGCCGTGGTAACTTCGGCAATGTTCCGCACCTGTGCCGTCAAACTTCCCGCCATAAAGTTCACACTGTCAGTTAAATCTTTCCAGGTGCCGGCTACACCTTTAACTTCTGCCTGTACGCCCAACTTCCCTTCAGTTCCCACCTCACGGGCAACTCTTGTAACTTCCGATGCAAAGGAGTTGAGTTGATCCACCATTGTGTTGACGGTGTTTTTCAACTCTAAAATTTCACCTTTGACATCAACGGAGATTTTCTTAGATAAGTCACCATTAGCTACGGCGGTGGTAACGGCGGCAATGTTTCGCACCTGTGCCGTTAAACTTCCTGCCATGAAGTTTACGCTATCGGTTAAATCTTTCCAAGTTCCAGCTACGCCGCGCACATCTGCTTGTACGCCCAGTTTACCCTCGCTTCCCACCTCACGTGCCACCCGCGTTACTTCCGATGCAAAGGAGTTGAGTTGATCCACCATGATATTGATGGTATTTTTCAACTCCAGAATTTCGCCTTTGACCGCAACAGTAATTTTCTTAGATAAATCGCCATTTGCGATCGCAGTTGTCACTTCGGCAATGTTCCGCACCTGTGCCGTCAAGCTTCCCGCCATGAAGTTTACGCTGTCGGTTAAGTCTTTCCAAGTGCCGGCAACGTCTTTTACTTCTGCTTGTACACCCAATTTCCCTTCAGTTCCCACTTCACGGGCAACCCTTGTTACTTCCGATGCAAAGGAACTGAGTTGATCCACCATTGTGTTGATGGTATTTTTCAACTCTAGAATTTCACCTTTCACATCAACAGTGATTTTCTTGGATAAGTCACCTGTTGCAACCGCCGTAGTCACTTCGGCAATATTCCGCACCTGCGCCGTCAAACTTCCCGCCATGAAGTTTACGCTGTCGGTTAAATCTTTCCAAGTTCCAGCCACGCCGCGCACTTCTGCTTGCACACCAAGTTTACCCTCGCTTCCCACTTCACGGGCAACTCTAGTAACTTCTGATGCAAAGGAATTGAGTTGATCCACCATTGTGTTGATGGTATTTTTCAACTCCAGAATTTCACCTTTAACATCAACGGTGATTTTCTTGGATAAGTCGCCTGTTGCAACGGCGGTAGTTACTTCGGCAATGTTTCGCACCTGTGCCGTTAAACTTCCCGCCATGAAGTTCACGCTGTCAGTTAAATCTTTCCAAGTACCCGCGACACCGCGCACATCAGCTTGTACACCCAGTTTACCTTCACTACCAACTTCACGCGCAACCCTTGTAACTTCTGATGCAAAGGAACTGAGTTGATCCACCATTATATTGATGGTATTTTTGAGTTCGAAAATTTCACCTCTAACATCGACGGTGATTTTTTTGGATAGATCGCCATTTGCGATCGCAGTGGCAACTTCGGCAATATTTCGCACCTGTCCGGTGAGATTACCCGCCATTAAATTAACGTTGTCAGTTAAATCTTTCCAAGTCCCCGCCACACCGCGCACTTCTGCTTGTACGCCTAACTTACCTTCAGTTCCCACTTCACGGGCAACTCTTGTTACTTCACTTGCAAAGGAATTAAGTTGATCCACCATTGTATTAATGGTGTTTTTCAACTCCAGAATTTCGCCTTTGACATCGACAGTAATTTTCTTGGAAAGGTCGCCATTTGCCACCGCCGTGGTCACTTCGGCAATATTCCGCACCTGTGCCGTCAAGCTTCCCGCCATGAAATTCACACTATCGGTAAGGTCTTTCCACGTACCCGCTACCCCGCGAACTTCTGCTTGACCGCCTAATTTTCCTTCAGCACCCACCTCACGGGCAACTCTTGTTACTTCACTTGCAAAGGAATTAAGTTGATCCACCATGATGTTGACGGTGTTTTTCAACTCTAAAATTTCGCCTTTGACATCAACAGTAATTTTCTTAGAAAGGTCGCCGTTTGCTACCGCCGTTGTCACTTCCGCAATGTTACGCACTTGGGCTGTTAAATTACCTGCCATCAAGTTAACGTTGTCAGTTAGATCCTTCCAAGTACCTGCAACACCTTTAACTTCTGCTTGCACGCCCAATTTACCTTCAGTTCCCACTTCACGGGCAACTCTTGTGACTTCTGATGCAAAAGAATTAAGTTGATCCACCATTGTATTGACGGTGTTTTTCAACTCCAGAATTTCGCCTTTGACATCTACAGTGATTTTTTTGGATAAGTCACCATTGGCGATCGCAGTAGCAACTTCGGCAATGTTGCGAACTTGACCAGTGAGATTACCCGCCATCAAGTTAACGTTATCCGTCAAATCTTTCCAAGTGCCAGCTACACCTTGCACTTCGGCTTGAACGCCCAACTTACCTTCAGTTCCCACTTCACGGGCAACTCTTGTTACTTCACTCGCAAAAGAACCAAGCCGTTCTACCATCGTGTTGACGATATTCGCAGTTTGGAGAAACTCACCTTGCAGGGGTCTGCCGTCAATTTCTGTGGCGATCGTTTGCGATAAATCACCATTAGCAACCGACCGAATTACGCGCGTAGTTTCAGCTGTTGGTTGAACTAAATCTGTAATTAGAGTATTGACAGAAGTAACACAATTTGACCAAGAACCACGAACGTCTCCCAGAGAAGCACGTTCAGCAATTTTGCCTTCTTTGCCGACAACGTTACCAATTCGCTGTAGCTCCGCCGCCATCCGCTCATTCTGGTCAATAATATCATTGAGCGTATCAGCTATTTTCCCCGCCACACCAGTATGATCTATAGGCATCCGAGCCGAGAAGTCACCCTGTTTAACAGCATTCAGCGTTCTTAATAGCTGATTTAAATCGAGATTGTCGCTGTCTCTAGTTAACTGTTCGGTTGCCATAGCCGTATCCTTAATCTTAATCCTTGAAGAAATTTTTGTATTTTTTGCACCCCGTACTTATTTAGAGTACTTTGAGCCAATGCGTATCACAATAAAAAGCAGGGAATAGAAGGTGGATCAAACTAATTTTTATGGGTGCGAGTGTAAGCAGTTGATAAAGACTGCTAACTCAATGGTATTGCCGTCGATGTATCTGGCATACCACTTAGCTAATGATAGCTAGTTGAACGCTGTTATGCAGCATCAATTGTCGGCGATGCCTAACTTGGGCGAGTAAGCGATCGCACAGTACTAAATCGGAAATAATCAGTCCTTTGTAGAGACGGCGATTTATCGCGTCTCTTGCCTTAACCGAACCGTATTGAGGCGCAGACGGACGAACTCGTTTGAGTACCGACGGTTACATTGAAGCATCTCCCAAATTGATTGATAAATTCATAAGTTCATTACAACAATTGCTACAATGATTTAATCCTTTCTTATATATGGAAGAGTATTTGTTGCAAAGCATTAAACAATTGCTGCAACGGCTTATATATTTGCAAGAAAAACTTAAGTCTTTCTTATATATGGAAGAGCATTTGTTGCAAAGTATTAAGCAATTGCAGCAACGGCTTATACATTTGCAAGAAAAACTTAAGCCTTTCTTATAAATGAAGTAACATTAGCTGCAAATGTTTAAATTTTTACAACCTTAAGCTTAAGAGCGTAGGCGTAGCCCGTCGTAGACATCGCTTTCAATACGGTTCGGTTAAGCAAAGACGCGATAAATCGCCGTCTCTACAAGAATTTTTATTAATGGTTAGTGTCTTTATTTGAACTTTTAACGCATCTACTTTCTAAACTGTAACGCCCTCCAACTCCTCATCTGTTAACTCATATAACTGACGTAGCTTATCTAACTTATCACCATCAGCTTCCCAGAAACCCCGCCCATGCGCCTCTAACATTCTCCCTAAAATATTGCGAAAAGCTTCAGGATTTGCCTTCCGTAACTTATCCGCCATCTCTGCATCTAAAGCATAAGTATCAGCCGCTTGGTCATAAACCCAATCATCGGTAAAATCGGCAGTACCACCCCAACCAATCAACGCCGTCATCCGTTGTGAAATTTCAAAAGCACCACCAGAACCTTGATTCGCCATCGCTTGCGCCCATTTGGGATTTACCAACTTAGTGCGGTACTCCATTCGCAGTAAATCATCTAAATTGCGGGGTGTAGTATCCTTCGAGAAACTTTCTACAAAGCTAGTTGTCACCTTCTTACCGCTTTGTTTTTCTGCTGCCTTTTTTAAACCGCCCGTATTGGCGTAATATTCTTGAATATCAGTTAAACCATATTCTACCGAATCAATTTCTTGAACAATGCGATCGCTAGTTTTTAACAACGTATTCAAAACTTCCGGTCTAGCTTGACCTTTATCCTCTCTCCCGTAGCTGAATACATTGCGACTTTGCCAAGTATTCCCCAACTCTTCACCAGATTCCCAGTTACCATCCACAACGCGATCATTTACCAAAGAACCAAAATCACCCGCCGGATTAGAAAACAATCTCGCCGAGGTATTTTCTACCCCTTGGGCTTTTAAAGCCAAAGCGTGTTTCCTAACAAAATTCTGATCATCCGGTTCATCAGCATCAGCCGCCCGTTGGAATAAATCATCCAACAATTCGATGATATTTACAAAACTATCCCGGAAAATCCCAGATAAATTACCCAACACATCAATCCGGGGATGTCCAACCGCCGCCAACGGCTTCAACTCATAACGAACAACCCTACCAGTTCCTTCCTTAACAGGTTCAGCCCCCACCAACTCCAACAGAATCCCCAAAGATTCCCCCTTAGTTTTAATCGCATCCAATCCCCAAAGCATCACCGCCACCGTTTCAGGATATTTCCCATATTCATCCAAGTGCTGGGCAATAATTTTTTGACCAATTTCCCGTCCCCGTTCATACGCCGCAGGCGAAGGCATCCGATAAGGATCTAAAGCATGAATATTTCTCCCAGTCGGCAAAACACCAGCCCCATCCCTTAACAAATCCCCCCCAGGCGCAGGCGGAATATACTCCCCATTCAACCCCCTCAACAAATTTGTTAACTCATCCGTAGACTGCATCAACAAATCCCTTATTAACCTTTCCTCCTCCTCTCTTTCTTCGCGTCCTTCTCTTCGAGACACTTCGTGAACGCGCCTTCGCGGTTCGTTTTCTTCCTCCTCCCCCCCAAAATAAGCCTCCAAATACGCCCCCAACTCCTCCTCACTCGGCTTTTCCCCCAAAGTATGCAACCCCGAAGAAAACAACCGATTCTCTAAAACCTGCAAATATCCATACAACTCCACCAAATAAGCATCAAAAGCATGACCGCTAAACATCCGAACATTCTCCGGCGTAAACGCAATCCCCAACTTCCTCGCATCCTCAAACGGACAATCTGCATCCAACCCAGAATCCACAATCTTTTTACAAATCCCTTCCTTCAAAACATAATTCTTCTGCGGATCTTCCCGATACTCCGAAATCAAATCCCGCAACGCCACCAATTCCTTATACAAACCTGCCCGCCCATAAGGAGGCACATTATGAGAAATCAACACACCATAACCGCGACGTTTTGCCAACATCGATTCCGAAGGATTATTCGCCGCATATATATATAGATTAGGCAAATTTCCTAACAAAATATCCGACCAAGAATAACCCGTATTACCCAACGGAGAACCAGGCAACCATTCCACCGTCCCATGCATTCCAAAATGAACTAAAGCATCAGCTTGAAACTCATTTTGCAACCATTTATAATAAGCAGCATATTGCGGATGAGGCGTTAAATCCCGTTCAAACATTAAGCGCATCGGGTCGCCTTGTATCCCCAAAGGTGGTTGTACACCTATCCACACATTACCTAATTGCACACCACCAATCTGAAATTCCTCGCCATAAGTTTTAATACCAGTTCCCGTCAAAGATTTCCATTGTTTTTCGATGCGGGAAGTTTGTAAATATCCCAGCCATTTTTCTAGAGTGCGGAAATTTACAGTACTTGTGGGGTGGGCAACATGAGCGCCATTATTTAGGAGCAGGCGAGACGACTGCCCCACAAGAGGATTAGCTTCATCCGCTTCTTTCACCCAGCGAATCAATTCTTCCCCATCTTCCGGTAAATCCCCCACGGTGTAACCTTGTTCTTTCAGTGCGTGGAGAAACTTCAGCAAACTACGCGGCACATTTAATAATGCAGCTGTGCCTACAGCACCATAACCTGGCGGGAACCCATATAAAACGATCGCAATTTTGCGTTCCGAAGCAGGTTTTTGCCGCAAAGACACCCAGCTTTTCACCCTATCAATTAATCGCTGCACCCGTTCAGGAACTAGATAAATATCTTCGCCCACCAACCCACCGAGAGGAATGGTATCAATAGCCCCATCCAATTCTGGTAAGGCGTACAACACCACACTTTGCAATCCGCCAACACCTTGGCGCGTCCAAGAGTGAATATCTTGAATTAATAGTGGTGCAGCAACAATATAAGGTACATTCTTGGCAGTCAGGATGCGCTTTGCTACTTCTATTTGGCGGCCTGCTTCCATTGAACCAGCTGGGCCACCCACCAGAGGAAAGCCAATTGTGGAAACGATCGCATCTACTTTAACTGCTTCACTAGAAAGTGAGGGAGTTTCTATATTACCTAGTTTTCGTTGCTGAATTTCATAGTCGGTTGTCATCAAATCTCGTACCGCCACGTGTCCTTCTACGCCGTTGATGAAAATGGGTAAAGGAGTTAACCCGGCTTTTTCAAAACTGCGAATTAGTTGGGGAATGTAGGGTAGTTTGGTAATGACGTGTTTTCGGTAGAGAAGAATACCGACAACTGGTTTTGTAGAGACGCGATGAATCGCGTCTCTACAATGGGTTTTATACCATTCCAAATATTCGCGGGGGGATTCAAAAAATCCTTGATAGTCGGGATGGAGTAATCCGATGTTGGGGGTTTCGATTAACGGGGGAATGTCGCCGACTTTTAAATCTAAGTATTTTTCTGCCAGTGTCCAGAATAATGAAGCGACGTTTTCTGGCCCGCCGGCATTCCAGTAACCATAGATAATTAACCAGTTGCGTAAGTCTTGGACTTTTTGCACTGGGACGTATTTCAGTAGTTTGGGGCCAATTTTTAAGAAGCTGATGTAACCAGCAAGTTTGTCTTCCTCTCGTCCGTTGCTAAATTTGTCGAGGATGAATTTAACTGGTTTGGGCATTCCTTTTGGTTTGTCGCCAATGGCGAAGTCACCCAGCTTGGTTAAACTCATCAATTCCAAGGCTGACTCAAAGACTAAGCGGATGGGAATTTGAGAAATGCGATCGCGCAACCACACAACCTGGTCATAATCAAATAGCAGGCTACCGAAAAATACATCAGCGTTATCAAGTGCTGCTTCTACCTCGGCACGTTGACTGGTAATATTGCGATCGCTAAATACCCGAATATCCAACTCAGGACAGCGAGAGTTAGCCAAAAAAGCTGCTTTCCTGTACAAGTCAGCGTTGAATGATTCAAACCCAGCAACCAAGACGATGCGTTTCATGCCTGTAAGCTACGAAATATTTCTTTACTTAAATCTTAAACGTGCTTTCAGGTTGATTGTCATATATCTACCCACAGATTCCGGTCAATAATTTCTTGAGGTAGCTAGAACTTCACCCTCCAATACTTTTCGGATAAACCCAATAATCTCTCTTTTGGTCTGGGGAAAGGTTAAAGGGCAATGGGGAAAGGGAAATTCAAACCCTTTCCCTTTCCCCTTTTCCCCTGAACCGGAAAAGTATTGCTTCACCCTCACCAACGCCTTTGGGATATTTTAATTCCTTTAGTACCCAACACTTGTCGGTTAAAGGGAAGGGGAAAGAAAAAACCTTTAACCTTTTTCCCAAACCCAATTCCGAGTTCAAAATCCAAAACCCAAGCAGTATTGCTTTAGTGCCTCTACACAGCGAACGAATTTCTTGTGCTGACAGGTTTGTGAATGTATGCAACTCGATAATATCTAAGTCTCCCGCAGGTGTGTAGAAAATATCACGTATTCTTTAATACTGTAAAGTATTATGTGTTAAGCTGCTCAGGGTTAACAGCAAGCCAAGGGTAGAGTCTGTACATGGTTTACGACTCTATAAGCCCACGTTCATATCAGGAGGTGCGTCGGTTTAAGGATTTGGATATCTAACTAGTACAGTTCGGCGTAAATAAGCCACCCATTTGAAATGTCTAAAGCCCTTATGCAATGGTAATTACGAATTACAAATTACGAATTACGAATTACGCCTTGCGCTACTAGGTATGTCTTTTATGGCTTTCTACTTTTCTAAAGCGCTATTATCTGAATAGTGAAGGCAATTGCTACATTGAAATTTATTGCAAAAATTAACCTTGTTATTCTCGATTTTGATAAATTATAATGGTTGTGTTTTTGGTGAAAACATACCTTTTAATTAAGGTATTTTAGCATATAAATTTGCTGTTCAGGTTCGCAGAAAAACATATTTTGTCTGCTAGCGTATTAATGCTTAAAACAATGCGGACATTGTGAACAAGTACTTCAACAAATTTATTAACAAAACTTTTTCTCTAAAATTTGAAGAGTTTTGAACTAGTGTAAAAAGAAGTAATTTGAGGATAAAATAATGAAATTTGGAATTGATAGCGGACACAATTGTCCACCAGACACAGGAGCCAGAGGAATTAAATTTGAGGATAATTTAACTCTAGATGTAGGTAATAGAGTTATAGCCAAGTTAAGAGCTTTAGGTAATGATGTTGTAGTATGTAGACCGAGTAGTGCTAGTACAGTCCGTGACTCACTCTCAAAAAGATGTTCTACAGCTAATGGCAGTAAAGTAGATATTTACGTCTCAATTCATTTTAATGCTTTTAATAACCAAGCTAATGGTACAGAAGTATTTGCCACTAGTGAGACTGGTAGAAAAATCGCTAAACCTGTATTAGATGAAATCGTCAAGTTGGGATTTTTTAATCGCGGCGTTAAGAGTGGTTCCCACTTGTATGTTCTGAAAAATACAGATATGCCTGCTATCTTGATAGAATGTTGCTTCATCGATTCGCAAAAAGATATGAATCTTTTTAATCCTGAAGCAATGGCCAATGCGATCGTCAAAGGCTTAACTGGTAAAGTAGCGAGTACTCCTGTTAACCCCGTACCAGATGAAGAGGAGAATGCAGATGCTACGATTCTCAGGCTGCAAAAATCCTTAAATCGACTCAAAATAACTGATAAAAATGGTAAGGCATTAGTAGAAGATGGCTTCGCTGGGGCTAACACCAAATCTGCTGTCGAAAAATTTCAGGCTATTGTCGGAGTTCAGCCAACTGGAGTTGCTGACTCAACTACATGGAATGCCATAAATCTAATTTTGGCAAAACGAATTATCAGACCAAACCATGCTGGTGGTGCAGTTGTTAGATATTTACAATACCGTTTAGGTGTTGAGAATGATGGTGTTTACGGGCCGCAAACAGAAGTTGTAGTCAAGAACTTTCAAAAGCAAAATGGTTTAGATGCCGATGGGATTGTTGGGCCTGCTAGCTGGCAGAAATTAATTGGTTAGTAGGTCGGCGCAATTCAAGCTAACTGGCTGTCCTTTGTCATTTTTCATTGGTAAGGGTTTTAAGCCTATTTGCGTTTTGTAACATACTTGGTTTTTTTTGTGCCAACTTACTTAGATTGAGTAGTAGATATTATTTGTAGTTGTAGATCCTCCTAAATCCCCCTTTGCTTAGGGGGAATTTGAGAGGTTTTTGCCTTTTTTAAGGCTGGGGTTCTCCGGCTTTAAATAAATTAACCACAGGGAAAAGCGATCGTGAAACACCTTGAGGGAAGAGTGGCATTAGTAACAGGTGCTACGCGGGGAATTGGTAGGGGAATTGCTATTGGTTTGGCTGAGGCTGGGGCAACTGTATACGTCACAGGACGCAGCCTCAGCAACTCCTCCAGTGATGCGGTTTCAGGAAGTCTTGGTGAAACCCAATCAACTATAGAAGAAGCCGGTGGTGTGTGTATTCCCGTCCAAGTAGACCACAGCGACGATGAGCAGGTGCGTTTACTGTTTGAGCGCATCCAAGATGAGCAGGATGGACAACTCGATCTATTGGTGAATAATGCTTACTCAGGAGTTGAGGCAATAAAAAACGCTTTTGGGCAGCCTTTTTGGGATTGTGAACTAAGTCTATGGGATGCAAGCAACAACGTTGGTCTTCGTAGCCACTATGTTGCGAGTGTTTTTGCTGCGCGAATGATGACCAAGCGTAAATCTGGACTAATTTGCACCATTTCCTCGTGGGGCAGTATGTCTTATATCTTTAATACAGCTTATGGTGTGGGAAAAACAGCTTGCGATCGCCTAGCGGCTGATATGGCTGTTGAGTTAAAACCCCATAATGTGGCTTCTGTTTCAATTTGGCCAGGTATTGTTGGTACTGAGCTTTTTTCCCGTTTTGCTGACGAGATGAATCAAACCAATGCTACTGAGCAAAAAAACTCATTCCTTAGCGATCGCTACAACTGGGAAACTCCCTTATTAACTGGACGGGTAATTGCTGCACTTGCTTGTGAACCAAATTTAATGCGCCGTACAGGACGTGTGCAAATTGTTGCCGAACTAGCTGATAAATATGGAATTGTCGATGAAAATGGCGATCGGCCCGCATCACTACGTTCTTTACGTTTTGTGCTACCGACTGCATTACCTATACTGAGAAACTACTCATGGCTCGTACCCGATATTAAAATGCCGTGGTCACTCCTATTACTAAGTGCCCTTAGCTCACCTAAAATTTAATGGGCATTGAGCAGCAGTTAAAAAACTTCTTGCCCCAATCCCCAATTCCCAATCCCCAATCCCCAATTTCCCATACCCAATTTCCAAACAAGCTGTTTGAGATCGTAAAACTTTGTATCCTGAATTAATAGGTCTTAATAAATAGTTCTTTTAAAACTGGTGCAAGAAGATTTTAGGCTAATCGTTGATTTAGTTTTAGTTTTGGGCGTTGCAGCCTGTGGTGGATTGTTAGCGGCACTTTTACGGCAACCCGTGCTGCTAGGCTATCTCATCGGCGGGATGATTATTGGGCCAGCCGGACTGGGATTAATTAAAGAAGTTATTCAAGTAGAGACTCTGGCACAGTTTGGTGTCGCCTTTTTGTTATTCGCCTTGGGTGTAGAATTTTCCTTTGCGGAACTCAAGAAGGTAAAAGCGATCGCTCTTGGTGGAGGTGGACTCCAGATTGCTTTGACAATTTTGGTAACAGTTGTGGTATCCGGGTTAAGCGGGGCCTGGGGAACCTTACCCGCGAAGGGGATGTTTTTGGGATGTATTCTATCCTTGTCTTCCACAGCCGTTGTCCTCAAGTGCTTGATGGAACGCAATGAAACAGAAACGCCTCACGGACAGGTGATGTTGGGGATTTTGGTAGTCCAAGACTTGGCACTGGGACTGATGTTAGCAGTTCTACCAGCCCTAAACCAACCAGCAGAAACCATTGGTATCGCCGTGCTAACAGCGCTACTGTGGATTGCTTTATTTGCTGCTGGTGCAGTGGCTGCGGGGATGTGGCTGATACCGCCTTTGTTGCGACTGTTAGCCCGTACTGAAAGCCGAGAACTATTTTTATTAGGGGTTGTAGCCTTGTGTTTGGGCATTGCCCTGTTGACAGAGCATTTGGGGCTGTCCATTGAAATGGGGGCATTTGTCGCCGGTTTGATGATTTCTGAGGTGGAATACGCCGATCAAACCCTAACTTATGTCGAACCACTGCGAGATATCTTTGCCAGTTTATTTTTTGCCGCCATTGGGATGTTAATTGATCCAGTGTTTTTGTGGAACAACCTGGAATTAATTTTGGGATTGGTAGCACTAGTTTTCATCGGTAAATTCTTGATTATCACGCCCCTAGTAAAGCTGTTTGGCTACCCTTTGAGAACAGCCATAATCGCTGGTTTGGGATTGGCGCAAATTGGGGAATTTTCCTTTGTTCTCGCCAGTGAAGGGCAGTCTTTGGGGCTGGTGTCCCGACAAATATACTTATTAATTTTGGGAACCACCGCAGTCACTCTCATGCTTACTCCCTTTGTATTGCGGTTAGTGCCATTTTTATTTAATTTTGCCGAATCAATGCCCTGGTTGAAACCGTATTTACAAGAAGATCAGGTACGGGATGTATCAGAAGATTTACCCTTCAAAGACCATGTAGTAGTCTGTGGTTATGGGCGAGTTGGCAAAAATTTAGTGAAATTGTTGCTGCAACACAACCTTCCTGTGGTAGTAATCGACCAATCAGAAAGCAGAATTCAGCAGTTGCGTGAGGCTGGAGTGTCTTATGTCTATGGCAATTGCGTGAGTTTACACGTTTTAGAAACCGCCGGAGTGAATCATGCCAAAGGAATGGCGATCGCACTTCCAGACCCGATGAGTACTCGTCTTTGTTTGAAACGCGCCTTAGAATTGCGCCCAGAATTAGATTTAGTTGTCCGTGCTAACCAGGATAAAAATATTGAGGTGCTGTATCAATTGGGAGCTAGAGAAGTGGTACAGCCAGAGTTTGAAGCCAGCTTAGAAATGTCAACCTATTTATTAACTGGCTTAGGCTTGTTGTCGCCAGCAGTCGTACAACGAGAAATGCAGCAAATTCGCAACGATCATTATTTAGATTTGCGGCCAGAACGTTCTGCAACTGAAGTTGCTCGTGATTTGCGTCAAGCCACCCGCGATTTAAATCAGCGCTGGTATCCTCTCCCAGCAGATTCGCCCTTAATTGGTATGAGTATAGAAGAGGCAGATATGCGCTACTTAACAGGAGCGAGTTTGATGGCAATTCGTCGCGCTAACGGCGATGAAATCGATTATCCCAATAATAAAACCAAATTGGAAAATGGCGATCGCTTGCTGGTAGTAGGAGCAGATGAAGAACTAGCAGCTTTGGCAGAATTCGCCAAGGGACAAGCTGCTGTTCCCGGAGAAAATAGTGCTTGCCAGTGGGTTACAGTTAATGCAGATACGCCAACGCTAGGTAAAACCCTTGCAGATTTAGATATCAACAAGCGATTTGGAGTCCAGGTACAGGCGATCCGGCGCGATGGTAAATTTATTCGCTATCCTGATGGCGGCATGGATTTGCGAGTTGGCGACCAAGTATTATTGTGTGGTAGCTTGACAGGTCTGAGTCAACTAGAACAATTATTTGCGATCGCAAATTCACTACCCCTGTCTCTTCCAGTATTGAAGGCTGCTGAGGCAGAAGCACTCCAAGAGTTTCTACCTGTGGATCGTGTGGATTGAAGGGAGCAGGGCAGGCTACGGTGTACACACAAATGATCCCCCTAAATCCCCCTTAAAAAGGGGGACTTGAAGAAATTTCCCCCCTTTTTAAGGGGGATTAGGGGGGATCGAAACACTGTTAGACAACTTTATAAGACTTGTGTGTACACCGTAGCCCTTTCTAAGGGGGGTAAT
>NZ_JAAGOG010000062.1:0-39126 GCF_010747425.1 Nostoc sp. UIC 10630 | reverse complement strand
CCGCTCAATGAACCCAACCGCGATCAGGGCGTTCCCAACGGCGGCGTCAACGAGGGCGACTACAACGCCTTCTTCGCCGGGTTCTTCGAGGCCCGGCCCGAGACCGACATCGCCGCCGCGGTCGCCCGCGGCGGGCCCGACATCGACGATCCAGTCGGCGTGACAGATCACGTCCATCTCGTGCTCAACGACGAAGAGCGAGTTGCCTGCGCGTTTCAGGCCGTCGAGAGCCGCGAGCAGCGCTTCGGTGTCGGCTGGATGGAGACCTGCGGAGGGCTCGTCGAGCACATACACGACGCCGAAGAGATTGGACCTGACCTGCGTGGCGAGCCGCAAGCGCTGCAACTCGCCGGGCGAAAGCGTCGGGGTGCCGCGGTCCAGCGAGAGATACCCGAGGCCCAGGTCAAGCAGAACCTTCAAACGTGCCGCGAGGTCCGCCGTGATGCGACGGATCACTTCGACCTTTTCAGGATGATGTCCATTTCCGGCGGTCGCGTTGTCGGTTCCGTCCACGGCATATGGGTCGACCAAATCCGCGATACGCCTCATTGGCAGCTGATTCAGTTCGGCGATGTCCAGCCCCGCAAAGGTCACCGAGAGAGGCCCGGGCCGCAGGCGCTTGCCGTGGCAGATGGAACACTCCGCCCCGACCATGTACGCCGAGACGCGTTTCTTCATCGACGCGCTCTCGGTCTTGGCGAACGTCTCCATCACGTATCGCCGAGCGCTGGAGAATGTGCCCATGTAGCTCGGCGGTTCCTTGCGCTTGTACGCACGGCGGGTCTCCGCAGGCGTGAAACCCGCATACACCGGCACCATCGGCTGCTCGTCGGTGAACAAGAGCCAGTCACGATCTTTCTTGGGCAGTTCGCACCAAGGGCGATCAACGTCGTAACCGAGGGTGGTGATGATGTCGCGAAGATTCTGGCCGTGCCACGCCGGTGGCCCTGCGGCGATGGCCCGCTCGCGGATCGTCTTGGCAGGATCGGGCCCCATCGCCTGGTCGGTGACCGCGGCCACGCGTCCGAGGCCATGGCCGCGCGGGCCCGCCCCCGCGCCCGCACCCCCGGCCCGCCCCCGCGCGGCCCCGCGGCCCCCCCCGCCGGTGGTCGCCCTTCTTGTGGCAGTACCTGTTGTTCCAGAACCTGTTGTTCCAGAACCTGAGCCAGTACCTGTTGTTCCAGAACCTGAGCCAGTACCTGTTGTTCCAGAACCTGAGCCAGTACCTGAGCCAGTGCCTGTTGTTCCAGTACCTGAGCCAGTGCCTGTTGTTCCAGAACCTGAGCCAGTGCCTGTTGTTCCAGTACCTAAACCAGAACCTGAGCCAGTACCTGTTGTTCCAGTACCTGAGCCAGTACCTGTTGTTCCAGAACCTGAACCAGTGCCTGTTGTTCCAGTACCTGTAGTTCCAGTACCTGAACTACTGCCACTACTAGAACCTCCACTACCTGAGCCTCCGCTTTGGGCAAAAACAGAAGGAGGTAAGGATACAGAAGCGAAACTGATGGCAAAGGCAGCAGCTAGAACAGTTTTAGATAAATCAAAAGGCTTCATGGTCATAGTTCCGTTTATGTTTTAGATTTCTGTGGTTGATTGATGTTCAAAACTGATATTTTCTACTTAATCCAGTGCTAAGTTAGGTAACTTTTGACAAGCAAGATAGATTCAGAATTTTTTCACTTAGTTTGTGTTGGAAAAATTGAAAGCATTTGAAGCTCCCATAACACATAAATATTCGTCAGATTCAAACTAATTCATAATCAGTAATTACTTATTTATGATTAAGAAGCTACGGGCAAAGTCGCTTGCTCACAAAAAAGCAAGGAATAAAAATTAATCTTACTGATGTAAAAATATTTATATTCACTTGCGTTCTACTTTTTAATTACTTATTATGAATTCGTTTTTTCATTCCTAATTAACATAACAGCTAGTTTTTTGTCGCACTTCTACCATAGGACTAAACCTACTTCTATCGCAGGCATTACTTTTACATTAATTAAATTTAGTCTGTGAACATGAAAATAACGAAACATTTTGCAGCTTACAATCCGATAAGCAGGACTCAAGATAATCACAATCTTCACACTGGATATATTGCCCTGGATTAGCACATCCACAGGCAGGGTTCACAAAACATTCAGAAGGATCTTGAGGTGTTCGAGATTTTTTGAATAGAAGGTATAAAGCTGCTTCTTTTAGACAAAAAATCAAATCTTTAAGCATAAACTTCCGTACCAATCCTAATAAGTACAACGATTTTTGGATTTCTCAATGAGTTTATCTTTTTATTTGTTTTTTAGTTATTTGTAGATAAATATTATAAAGTTAAACAGCTAAATGTTCGCAAAAAATAAGAGTATATTTAAAAATACTCTACAATATTATTTCACCTGAGAACTTATAACTTCATACTCTAGATGTGTCTTATTCTAGACTTAAGGAATATTGTTTCACTATAATGAATGATACAAATTCTTTACCCTGTCATTCTCTGCTGGATAATTGTACCAAAATTAAATTAAATTAGTATTCCTAAAGACATATTCAGATTTTACAGGTATTTAGTTATCATCCATTTGGTAGATGACAAACCTCTTTGACCAAATAACCATCTTCCATCTGAATTATGCGATCGGCAATATCTAAAATTCTGTTGTCGTGAGTGACCATTAAGATAGCACAATTCTGTTCTTTAGCTAGTTTCTGCATTAGGGTGACAACATCTCGGCCCGTCTTACTGTCTAAAGCAGCTGTAGGCTCATCAGCTAAAACTAATTTTGGATGACTTACTAAAGCACGAGCAATTGCTACCCGTTGTTTCTGTCCCCCTGAGAGATCAGATGGGTAATAATTAACTCTATTTTCCAATTTAACGGCATTTAGTATAGCTTCTGATTTGCTGCGAGCTTCCGATTCAGAAATATTTTTATGTAATTCTAGCGACATTTGAACATTTTGTCTTGCTGTTAAGAAATCTAATAAGTTATGAGCTTGGAAAATATATCCAATGTGGCGGCGTACTTTAACTAATTGCTCGTTACTAGCTCCAGAAAGCTCTTGACCTAAAAATTTAAGGCTTCCCTCTTGGACAGACCGTAACCCACCAATTAAAGTTAATAAAGTTGTTTTTCCTGAACCTGATGGTCCAGTCATAATCACAATTTCTCCAAATTTAATATTAAAATTAATATCAAACAATATTTGACTTCGTACTTTTTTCTCGCCGAAGTAGTGATTCAGATCGTTAATATCCACAATAAACTTTGTTTTCATGATTTTCTCAGATATATATGACTCATATTTGATTTTTGCGAAGCTAGGTACAAATCAAAGAGCTTTATTGTCTATTAACTACCTATCGCATGTGCGCTGCAAGAACAGAAATTAAAGCGGACTACTATGTAAAATTAAAAAATATCTGCTGGATCTACATTTCGAAGTTTGTTTGTAGATAAAAATCCAGAAGTTAAGCACATTAATGTTGCTGAGATTAATACTATAATGGCTTTATCTGTACTCATTATAACTGGTAATTTGGTAGCATTTTTTGAGACATCATATAAGGCTATAGATATAGCCAAACCTGGAATATAACCTAGAGATGCTAAAATTAAAGCTTGTTGAAAAACTACACTTAATAAGTATTTGTTTTTGAATCCCATTGCTTTTAAGGTTGCATATTCAGTTAAATGACTAGAAATATTACTATAAAGAATTTGATAAACAACGATCACACCAACAACAAACCCCATTAATACCATCAGATTAAACACGAATCCAATGGGTGTTCTAAGAGACCAATAAGTTTTTTCCAAAGCAATAAAATCTTTGCGAGTAATTACTTTTACGTCTTTGGGTAACTTGGCTGATAAATCTGCAAAAACTTTTTGTTGGTCGGTATTAGGTTTGAGTTTAATTAATCCTATATCTATCTTTTGTGCCGGACGATCTTGAAATATTCTGAGAAAAGTTGAAGAACTAACGATTAAATTCCCATCAACACCAAAGGAAGGGCCAAGGCGAAACAAACCACCAATCTTAACTTTGTAACCAACTAATCCAGTGTAGCTGAATATTTCAACTTTTATAACTTTACCTTGTTCAAAATCTTTAGCGATCGCTCCAAATTCGGGACGAGAATCGCGGTCAAACAAAACGACATTAGGAATTCTAATTAAATCAAGTTTTTCTTCAATATTTGGAAATTTAAAAACTGATTTAACTGGGTCAAATCCCAGCACATACAATGGAAATTTTAAACCATTGTTGGGATTTTTAAATTTGGCAAATTGTACATATAAAGGGCTAACTGATTCTACACTATCGAAACCTAATACTTGATATAAATTAGAACGAAAAAAGCTCTGATTTGATGTTAAAGATTTATATTGGGCACTAATTAAAAATAAGTCTCCTTCTAGATTCTTATGCAACTGCGTAGCACTGTCATAAAGAGCAGCTTGGAAACCAATTTGCATAAACATGAGAACTGCAACAAAAGCAATCCCAGCTAAAGCTACAAGAAAGCGAATTTTTTGTCTGGCTAGTTGTAACCAAGCTAAGGGGATATTGAGAATCATTTAGTAAACCTCAAGGATGAAAATTAGACTAAATTAAGAAAGAATGCTTTGTTTAAATCAAGGATTTTCTGTTAAAGCGTAGCCAATTACAAATTAGTATTAGGTAGGGTAGGGATATTCAATGAGTTACCAAAGCTTTCTTGAGAAGTTCTAAATATCAATAATTACCTCTACCTGTAAATCAGTCAGACCAGCAACTCGCTGGTTATCTTGAAGATTATCAATACGAATTTTTACATCAACTATTTTGTTATCTGTGTCTGCTTGAGGGTTGTTATTAAAGATATTTTGTTTGCCAACTTGTAAACCAATATCTGTAACTTTTCCTCGTAATTTCCCTGGTAAAGCATCGCTAGTAATAATCACTGACTGACCGATACGGACTTTTTTAATATCAGTTTCATAGACTTCTGCTACCACATACATCTGTTGTGTGCGACCTAAATCAGCTATTCCTGTAGTGCCGATAATTTCTCCAGGCCAAGTATTAATTTTCATGATTTGCCCGGTTATGGGCGATCGCACAATACTTAAATCCCACTCTGCCTTAGCCTGGTTAACTGAGGCTAATGCACTTTCAACATCAGCTTGTGCTGCTGCTATATCGGTAGGACGAACCTCAGCAATACTCTTGAGTCTGGCTTTGGCCTCGATTAACTGCTTTTGAAGAGTTTCTATAGTGCGCTTGAGAGAAGCTTTAGCTTCATTGAGTTGCTGTTGAACTGTATCGACTCGCAAACGTTTAGTATCTGCGTCGGAGGCTGAAATCGCACCATCTTTATATAACTGCTGATATCGCTGATTTTCGCTTTCAGCATTCCGCCAATCAGCCTGTAAGCGAGCGATCGTTGCTTCTTGAGCAGAAGTTTCTCCGCGTAACTCAGCTTCTAAACGAGCAATGGTTGCTTTTTGTGCAGATATATCTCCAGCTTTTGCGCCAGCTTTTACCTGGTTAAGACTAGCTTGAGCAACTAAGACTTGTTGTTGGGCTTTTTCTAAAGCTGCAAGACGAGGAAAGTAACTGTCAAGCATCGCAACTACTTGCCCCTGTCGCACTCTGTCTCCTTTGTTTACCATAAGTTTTGTTACCCTAACACCCCCTTGGGACTCTGGAGCCGATAGACGAATAACCTCTCCTTGAGGTTCTAAACGTCCTAATGCTGCAATAGTAGCCCTTTTAGGAGAACTACGTGGGGTAGCTATAGGCTGTACTTTCGAGGACAACTGAAATCGTGAAAAGGTATAGAAAGAGGCTGCACCAGTAGCTATAGTCATAGTAGTTGCTAATATAACTGGCCACCAAACTACAGGTTTAATGAATGGTTTGATGAATGAATGTTTGTGTTTTTGTACCATAATTACCTATTCCAAATTAGCGATGTCTGAGAACAAGGTCTTTCCAAATTATTTAGAAATAGCAGAGATGAAATTAGACCTTATATCATGCCAAGATGAACACTCTAATTCAGCTTGAAGCGGGTAGAAGTGACTATTTTGAATTAGTGAATTAAGCCCCCCTCTCGTGAAGGGGGGTTAGGGAGATCTTCCAAAGCTAGATATTACTAACATCAATCATATCGATCCATAAATCTGTTAGTAAATTAACTTTGGATGAAGCAGTTTGGTACTTTATGTATCTAGCCAGAGGTAGCTTTATTTGTTAAGAACTGCCTCTTTTTTACTTTTAACGATCGCCAGATATTCGTTGCGAGTTCCATCTATGCGATAGTGGTCGCAAATTTGGCAGAGTTTCAAGATATCCAATCGACTAAATACTTTTTGATGTTCAATGCCGTTGTCATTTCTCCACCGCCAGAAAGTTGTCCGATCAATGCGGCGATTACTTTCAGGCCATCTTCGTCGAGATAAAAAATCTACCAGTTCATCTTCATAAAATGAGTAGCCTTTTGGTAGCTTCAGGAGTTCTTCTCTTAACTCAATTAGCGGGATGAGTGGATCTAGCTCAGATAGTCTCATGCCAGCAAACCCTTATATTTTCGTGACAGTCTAATTATGCAGAAGGCTTCATACAATACGGTTCATTGCATTAAATCACATTGTCATACTGCGCGTTTATGAATGTATAGAGTGACCAGCAATCAGGTGAATTTATATTTTCATTCTCCCTATTTATGTATCTCTCCACCTTCTTAAACAAACAGTATTGAATTACATTATTTAATCACTTACGATAAACTGATTGATACTCAATTGCAACCTATATGCAACAGTTGTGAAGCGAAATAGCTAGCAATGTAATCGATACAATTAATAAAAACTAATTGCGTTATTTGACCACTTTTTAACACTGTTATGTCCTCGCTATTACTCAGCATATCAAAATAACTCTTTGCTTTATGGTGGGTCTGTTGTTCGCTAGTATTTTTCATTCTTTAGATATAGTTGCTAGTGGTTATTGTTACATTGCAGACAGAATTACTTCTTTGGGAATAAAAATCCTTTAAAAATATCTTATTGATTAATACACAATCTTTAAAAGAAATAAATCAACTTTTGGATAGATGTAAAAACTATAGCATTAACTCACAGGCACTTAGCTTGTTTAAGTAGCTATGATCTCTATTTTTCAATAAGTAAATAAATTAATGGCAGCCTAATGTTGTTGATATTCTAATACTTTTTTCAGTATTTTTTCGAATAAGAGGTGAGTACTAAATTGAAGATATATGCAATTTGTATGCAATTCGAGTAATGTATTTTTGTTATGTGACATACTAATTGAAAAGAAAGAGTTCTAATAGTTATGTGAGTGACAGCGATCGCCCCCCAAAGACCCTAGATAAAATGAAACTACAGCGATTCATGCTCTCATTGCCAAGCTTTGATAACCAGCGACTGATTTTTCATGCAGCTCGCCAGACTCTTCGCAAAGCTGAGATGGCCCGCGTTGCCGTGCGTGAATGGCTCAATCAACATGATTGTGAGCTAGAAGAGTGGAAAACAAAAAAAGCTTCTGAGCTGGGAATTAGTATTAGTAGGCTTGAGCAAAAGATATTAGCTGCTGCTCAAAACCAGGCGATAAGTAATAAGACAGATGACAATTTTAATTCCGAGAATGATTCTGTATAAGTTTATATGTAGGTTCTGCTCTATTTACCCAATTGAAATCAGAAAATGCACTTTTCTAAGCTGATTTTGAGGGTTCGCACTAATCATTAAAGTGCTTAGAAAGCCTAACTACAAACTTATTTACCCAGCAAATGTAATGAGATGAACCACAGAGACGCAGAGAAGCCAGTGCGTTGGGCGGGTTCCCCGACTTGTAGCAACTGGCGCGACACAGAGTCAGAGACAAAAAAAGAGTTCGAGCTGACAGACTACTAGTACCGTTATTGAAATGGACTAATAAATTATGCCCAATAACATTTTACCTCTCAAGAGCGATACCGTTGTATATAAGTTGTATATCAATTGTAATGGAGAATTAAACAGCCTAATATTAACTACAATTGATAAGTTAAGATGTTAGCTGGATGAAAACATCCAATTTATATCTGATTAACAACTTATGTTGTAATGTTGAAGCCATTTCCAATTTAGAGCAATTCTTTAGCCGAAAATAAATCTGAATTCTACATTTAGACTTCAGGATATCCTCACTAAAATCTCTTGAAGTCTTGTTTATGGCTTCTGAACCTCAAGTAAAGGCATATCGCTTACCATCAATAGCCCCTAGCCTTACCTAAAAAATAATCGCGTCTTTCTCTAATTGTAGAGATGGTAATTTTATTATCATCTTTACATCTCAAAAATCTAATAGTGAAGAAAAAGTCATGACTGCTTCTAGAATTGAAGCTGTTTTAGCACAGTTGCAAGAAGAAGTTAGCAATTGTGAACAGGCTCTACTCAAGCTCATACAGGTGAAAAAAGTTATGGTTGAGAATGCACCGCTAACCAGCGAAATAAATAGACCTCAGCAAAAAACAGATATTGCAATTATTGGGATGGCTTCTATCTTTCCCCAATCAAAAAATTTACAGGAATATTGGGAAAAAATAATTCATAAAGTTGATTGTATTACTGATGTTCCCCCTTCGCGTTGGAGTGTAGAGGATTATTATGATCCTAACCCCAGAACACCTGATAAAACATATTGTAAGAGAGGCGGATTTATCCCGGATGTCAATTTCAATCCGATGGAATTTGGACTGCCACCTAACAGTCTAGAAGTTACAGATATATCGCAATTGCTAGGTTTGATTGTTGCGAAAGCAGCGATGGAAGATGCAGGTTACGGCGAATCTCGACAGTTTAGTTGCGATATCTACGATCGCCTTCGCCAACGTACTGGTGTAATCTTAGGTGTGGCACTAGGTAGGCAGTTGGCGGTTCCTCTGACTGCGAGAATGCAGTACCCAATCTGGGAAAAAGTTCTCAAAGGCAGTGGCTTATCTGATGAAGATGCACAAAAAATCATTGAGAAAATCAAAAGTGCTTATGTGCAGTGGGATGAGAACGCCTTCCCCGGTATGCTCGCAAACGTAGTTACAGGAAGAATTGCTAACCGCCTAGATTTGGGCGGAACTAACTGTGTAGTAGATGCCGCCTGTGCAAGTTCATTGGGTGCCCTCAAAATGGCAATTAGTGAGCTAACTGAGCATCGAGCCGATATGATGATCACTGGCGGAGTTGACACCGACAACTCAATTATGGCCTACATGTGCTTCAGCAAAACTCCTGCTGTTTCCCAAGGTGAGAATGTTAAACCTTTTGATGCAGAGTCTGATGGGATGATGCTGGGTGAAGGTGTGGGAATGTTAGTCCTGAAGCGTCTTGAGGATGCCCAACGAGATAATGACCGGATCTATGCAGTCATCAAAGGCATTGGTACTTCTAGCGATGGGCGCTATAAAAGCATCTATGCACCGCGTCCAGAAGGTCAAGTCAGAGCTTTACATCGTGCTTACGAAGATGCCGGATTTTCGCCTGCGAGTGTTGGTTTGATTGAAGCACACGGCACTGGTACTATGGCTGGAGATCCCGCCGAATTCTCATCTATAAAAGAGGTTTTTGGCGAAAGCAATCCCAAAAAACAACATATTGCGCTTGGAACTGTCAAATCACAGATTGGACATACAAAAGCTGCTGCGGGTGCGGCGAGTCTGATCAAAACGGCTTTGGCTTTACACCACAAAGTATTGCCAGCCACGATTAATGTCACTAAACCGCATCCTAAATTAGATATTGATAGTTCTCCATTTTACTTAAATACGGAAACAAGACCTTGGATTAGCGGCGATGACCAACCAAGACGTGCAGGGGTAAGTTCTTTTGGCTTTGGTGGCACAAATTATCACGTCGTTTTGGAAGAATATACAAGTCAACATCAGCAACCCTATCGTTTACACAAACCTTCTCAGCCGGTGTTGCTATTTGCGTCAACGCCTGAAGAATTGTTGTCACGCTGTCAAGAAATTAAACAGCAATTGCAATCTGATACGGGAGAACAGCTTTATACAGAATTGATTGCGGCTTCTCAATCTTTAGAAATTCCGGTTACAAATGCCAGACTTGGGTTTGTTACTGATTCTCTGACTCAAGCTTGCGATTTGTTGCAAACAAGTATTGACTTGCTCAAAAACAAGCTGCAAGCAGAATCATGGGAGTATCCCCAAGGAATTTACTACCGCAAAACTGGCATAGCAACAGAGGGAAAGGTGGTTGCCCTATTTTCTGGGCAAGGGTCGCAATATTTAGAGATGGGTCGGGAACTCGTAATTAACTTCCCTGAGTTGGGGCAGACTTATGCTCAAATTGATAGCCTTTTACGCCAAGACAGTTTGCAACCCCTTTCGGAGGTTGTTTTCCCGAACCCTGTGTTTGATCTAGATCAAAAGACTGCCCAGATGAAGGTGTTGCAGCAAACAGAATATGCACAACCAGCTATTGGAGCTTTTAGCGCTGGTTTGTACAAGATATTGCAACAAGCTGGGTTTAAGCCAGATTTCGTGGCTGGACATAGTTTTGGAGAACTGACTGCTTTGTGGGCTGCGGGAGTTTTGAGTGAGAAAGATTACCTGTTCTTGGTCAAAGCTAGAGGTCAAGCGATGGCTGCACCAAAAGATCCTCTATTGGATGCGGGAGCGATGTTGGCGGTGAAAGGGGATGTAAATCAGGTTACAGAACTAATTCAGAATTTCCCGCAAGTCACCGTTGCTAACTTGAATTCTCCAAATCAGATGGTGTTAGCAGGGACGAAAGGTGAAATTGCTAATGTACAGGAGGCTCTGAAAACTCAAGGGTTCTCTAGCATTTTGTTGGGAGTTTCCGCAGCTTTTCACACTCCATTAGTAGCTTATGCACAGCAACCCTTTGCTAAAGCAATTGAGAAAGTTACTTTTAATGAGCCACAAATCCCGGTTTATACCAATGTTACCGGGAAGCGTTACCCAAATGAGCCGCAAGTCATTCAAACAGTCCTCAAAGAACATCTGAAAAATCAGGTGCTGTTTAAGCAAGAAATTGAAAATATTTATGCTGAAGGCGGTTACTGCTTCATTGAATTTGGGCCGCGAAGTGTTCTCACCAACTTGGTAAAAGATATCCTAAGCGATCGCCCTCATTTAGCTGTAGCTTTAAATGCTAGTCATCTCAAAGATAGCGATCGCACTTTGCGCCAAGCTGTTCTACAGTTGCGCGTTGCTGGATTACCTTTGCAAAACTTAGACCCTTATCAACTGGAGTATAAAATCCCAGAAGCTTCTCCAAATCAGCTCTTGAATGTCCGTTTAAATAGCACCAACTTTGTATCGGATAAAACCAAGCAGTCCTTTGAAAAAGCTATGCAAAATGGGCATGAAGTGAAACCCACCGTTGCGAACGGTAATAAACCCAACTTTTCTCAATCCACAGAGAAGGTATCAGTTAACAGTCAATCCACTGTTGGCAATGGCAATAAACCTAACCCCTCTCATTCCGTAGAGAAGGTAGCTGTCAACGGTCAATCTACCTTTGGAAATGGCAATAAACCTCACTCAGTAACAGCTAACCCCTCTCATTCAGCAGAGAAAGTAACAGTCAACGGTGGAGTGAAATCTGTGCAGAACGGGCAATCAGATCAACTCGATATCAAGTCTTTGCAACCTAGTTCAGAACTTCCTCTAAGTTATTTAAGAGCTATAGATAACTTAGAATACTCCCTGATTGATTTCAGTCGCAATCAACATGAAATCTTGCAGGTTCATGAACAATCTTTAAACAATCAGACAGAATATACTAAAACCTTCTTCCAACTCATGGAGCAACAACATGCGTTGTGGGGAAATAGTAAATTCAGCGAACCACATACAGAAACACAGCAACTGGTAGTCTCCAGTTCAGAGCGCAGCATCATGCGGTTTCACGAGCATCAAACTGATAGTCTCCGTATCCATGAGCAATATCTCAACTATCAGCAAGAATACACTAACAACTTTTTCCAATTGCTTCAGCGAAATTATCAACCGTCGCCCAGCAATACTAATCAACAGAGTCTGATACCGCCAGTCAATTATCAACCAAGTCCAGTAGCTCCACCAGTCGAAGAGGATAACCCTGTTCGGGAGACTGCACCGGTTGCTTTGCCGAGTAACGGATTTGCCACTAAATCTGAGCCAGTTTCAACTAATGGTAACGGCACAAATGGTAATGGTAATGGTAATGGCGCACATCATCAAGCAACAGCATTTCTGGATATTACTCCATTAAAGGAGAATACTGCACCTGTAGAGATTGCACCCCCACCCCCGCCAGTAATCATCGATCAAGCCGCTCTGAGCCAAACTCTGATTAACGTCGTTAGTGATAAAACAGGCTACCCAACGGAGATGTTAGAGCTAACGATGGATATAGAGGCAGATTTGGGGATTGATTCGATCAAACGTGTAGAAATTCTCGGAGCGTTGTTAGAACTATATCCCGATTTGCCCAAGCCGAATCCCGAAGAAGTAGGACAACTACGCACGCTGGCTCAAATAGCTGAATATATGGGGAAAATTGCATCTGAGATTTCTGGTGCGATACCTGCGGTGGGCTTTGTCAACGCCCCAAATGAGTCAGGGAGCAGGGAGCAGGGAGCAGAGGGAGATGGGGAAGATAAGGGAGATGAGGGAGATGAGGGAAATGGAGGAGTAACAGCAATACCTTCCTCATCCCCGCCATCCCCCTCATCTCCAGAGCTTACTAACATTGTGTTCAATGTCGTTAGTGAGAAGACAGGCTATTCGACGACAATGTTAGATTTGTCGATGGATATTGAGACAGATTTGGGAATTGATGCTGTCAAACTTGTGGAAATTATCGATGCGTTGCTAGAACTATACCCGGATTTACCCAAGCTGACTTCAGAAGCATTGGCTCAATTACGTACCCTTGGACAAATTGTTGCACATATAGAAAAGGGACTAGGGACTGGGGAAGAAGTCGGGGAGTCGGGAGTCGGGAGCAGGGGAGAAGAGTTTTCCCCAAATTCCAATCCCCAATCCTCAATTTTTCGTAGTCCTGTCAGACTCAAATATCTTCCCGAACCTGATGTTTTAGATTTCACATTACCCGATAACCATATCGCCTTGCTTACCGATGATGGTTCTCTGACTACGGCGAAACTAGCTGAGACTCTGTTCAAACGCGGCTGGAAAACCGTTGTCTTAACTTTTCCTCCAACCGTCATTGCTAAACAATCTCCGTTACCTGAAGGGATTAGCCGTGTGGTGCTTACAGATTTGAGTGAGGAGCATTTGCAAGAACAGTTAGGAGCGATCGCTACTAACTATGGACAAATAGCTACATTTATCCATCTGAATCCTTCAACTCACGACGATATAAGCAACCATGTCCGCTATCTGGAATCAGAAAAAGCCATCCTTCGCCATGTCTTTCTCATCGCCAAATATCTCAAAGAACCACTCAATCAAGCAGCACTTCAAGGACGTAGTAGTTTTATAACTGTGGCTCGTCTGGATGGTGAATTCGGACTAGGGCAAAAAACTAACTTTGGTGCAATTGGCGCTGGACTATTCGGACTTACTAAAAGTTTGAACCAGGAATGGGAATCTGTATTTTGCCGAGCGATCGACCTCAGTCCTGATTTAGATGCCGAAACATCAGCACAGCATATCCTCGCCGAACTTCACGACCCAAATCTATTAGTCGTGGAAGTGGGATATAACTCACAAGAGCGAGTAACCTTAATTTGTGAACAGGAAGAACAAAAAAATAGAGAGCAGGAAATCGGTGGAATCCCCTTTGCACCCAGCACCTTTTCCTCCAACGTTTTCCCCATCCCTAATGCCGAATCCCAAGTATTTCTCGTAAGTGGCGGTGCGAAAGGGATAACGGCTCAGTGTGTGATTAAACTAGCGCAGCGTTATCAATGCAAATTTATCTTGGTGGGTCGTTCCACCGCCGATCCAGAACCCGTATGGACTGAAGGTTACTTAAGCGAAGCAGATTTGAAAAAGCGGATTATGGAGGATTTCTTCGCCAAAGGCGAAAAACCCACACCTGCAATGGTGCAGAAAAAGTTTAACGCTATTTCATCTAGTCGCGAAATTGCTACAACCTTACAAGCTATCAACCAGGCGGGTGGAAAGGCTGAATATTTGAATATTGATGTGACTGATGCGATCGCACTTCAGGAGCAAGTTGCTAATGCTGTCAAGCGTTTTGGCCCGGTAACAGGAATTATTCACGGGGCTGGAAATCTAGCTGATAAGCGGATTGAGAAAAAATCAGTCCAAGATTTTGAAACAGTTTACACAGCCAAAGTTAAAGGTCTAGAAAACCTGTTGCGCTGTGTAACACCTAGCCAACTGAATTATTTAGTCCTGTTTTCTTCTGTAGTTGGTTTCTACGGAAATGTAGGACAGTCAGATTATGCGATCGCTAATGAAATTCTCAACAAATCAGCCCATCTTGTCAAACGCAACCATCCCCATTCTCATGTGGTAGCGATTAATTGGGGCCCTTGGGATAGTGGTATGGTTTCTCCTGAATTAAAGCAAGCTTTTGCTGAACGGAATATTGAGACTATTCCTGTTGATATTGGCACAGAAATGTTAGTTGATGAATTAGCCAGCACAAATCAAGAAACTGTGCAAGTTGTAATTGGTAGCCCTTTAGTTTATATCCCAGAAAAGTTACCAAGCGAGTTGAGAACTTTTCGGATTCAGAGGCAACTAACATTAGCAGCTAATCCATTTTTACAAGATCATGTAATTGCTGGTTATCCAGTTCTCCCCGCGACTTGTGGACTCTTATGGATTGCTAACGCTTGCGAACAAATCTATCCTGGTTATAAAGCCTTCAGTTGTACAAATTATAAAGTTTTGAAGGGACTAATATTTGATGAAAATTTAGCAACTGAATACACTTTAGAATTGCAAGAAGTTGCTAAACATGATATTAATGAGATAGATTTTGATGCCAAAATCTGGAGTAAAACTCCAGAAGGTAAAATCCGTTATCATTTTAGTAGTCAGATGAAATTGAAGCGGGAAATTCTTATTCCCCCAACACACGAATTTATGAACTTAAGCCAGGATCATAAAATCACCGCGACGACTTCATCACTTTATCAAAATGGGGCAGCTAGCTTATTTCACGGATTTACCTTTCAAGGTGTAAAATCTGTTTTAAATACCACTCTGGACAAGATCACCATAGAATGCTACTTGCCAGAGCCTGGAGAAAGACAACAAGGACAATTCCCAGTCCAAACATTCAATCCCTACATTGCAGATGTGCAGATTCATGCATTTTGGATTTGGGCACAGCATTTTTATCAGGTAGCTTGTTTGCCTTCAGAAATCAAGACTTTTGAACAGTTTGCTGCCGTTCCATTTGATGAAATATTTTACGTTTCTTGTGAAATAAAATCAAAGACAGAATCGAGTTTAGTTGTTGATGTCATCGCCCATAATCAGCAAGGGAAAATATATACCCGAATGCTTGGTGCTAAGGGAACTATTTTACCCAAGCAACTCGATGAAATTTAAATAGGCAACTGAAAAATGTCATAAGAATTCAGCACTAAGGAGTCAGAAGTCAGACTTAGAAAGAATCTAATATGATTGATTCATCAAATTTTATTCTGATTCTTTAACTATTCTGACCCCTGAATTCTTACAAAATATATACATCAGCTTGAGGAGGTAGGTGATGGAAGAATTTGCACCAAATAAAATTCATAAAATAGCGATTGTAGGGATGGATTGCTATTTGGGTGGCGGCTGCAAGGGATTAGATACCTTTGAACGCAGTATTTATGAGGGAATTCAGCATTTTATTTCCAGACCTCCTCAGCGATGGCAAGCAATAGAAGCACAACAACAGTTGTTGAAAAACTACAGTTTTCCCGATGGTGTAGCACCATTAGGTGCATACATTAAAGATTTTGAAATTGATGCTTTCAGTTTAGAAATACCACCCGAAGAAGTAGACAATTTTAATCCTCAAGAACTGTTGATGCTTCAGGTTGCCGATAATGCTCTAAAAGATGCGGCACTTCGTAAAAGTACGAGAATAGCAATAATAATTGCTAGTACTAAAGACCTAACCCTGCATCAACAAAAAGAGCAACTTGAAGATAATGAATATAGCAACTACATCGAAAACAGCCTAGCTAATTATATTTCCAAACTGTGGAATTTTGCTGGGCCGACATTCACATTAATTGCCGAACAAAATTCTGTTTTTAAAGCCTTGGAGCTTGCCCAAAAGCTACTCACAATCAGAGAAGTAGACGCTGTTTTAGTCGGTGCGATTGACCTTGCTGGGGATGGCGCTAGTGTTTTACAACGAAATGAAATAACAAAAGTTAACACAGGTGTGAATACTCTCAGTTACGACCAGAAAGCCAATGGCTGGATAGTTGGTGAGGGTGCGGCGGCTGTAGTATTGAAGCTCCACGAAACAGCAAAACGAGAGAACAATCGCATATATGCAACGATTGACGCTCTTAGTCTTGTGGAAAATTCAAAATCTAAAATTCACTCTCTCACGGTTCCAAATTCTGAAATGATAGCCCAGGCTTGTCAACAGGCTTTTCATCTTGCAGATATCAAACCAAGAGATATTAACTATTTGGAAGTTGTTGGTAGTGGAATTCCCCAGCAAGATGAGTCAGAAATTCAAGGGTTGCTCACAGCTTATCGCACATTTGAGCCAAATTTAACTTGTGCGATCGGGAGTATTAAAGCAAATATAGGTCATACCTATGCTGCATCGGGGATAGTTAGCCTGATTAAAACAGCACTTTGCCTGTATCATCGTTACATTCCCGCAGTTCCCCAATGGTCTGGTCCTAAAATGCCAGAGATTTGGCGAGATAGTCCCTTTTATGTCGCTTGTGAATCAAAACCCTGGTTTTTAGAAAAAGGAGCTACTAGAAGAATAGCTGCGATTAACGGAATGGAGATAGATGGGAGTTATGCACATTTAATTTTGTCAGAGGAACTATATCAGCAACATCACAGCAGCAGGTATTTAGAGCAAATGCCTTACTATGTGTTTGCGATCGCATCTGACGAGCAATCAACTCTATTAGAAGAAATCCGCAATCTTCAACAAACCATTAAAGATTGCTCTTCCCTAGCTGCTGCTGCTAGTATGACTTTTGCAACTTTTCAACAGCATCAACAGGCAACTTATGCAGTAGCAATTCTCGGACACAATCAAGATGAATTGCAGCGCGAAATTCAGCACTCCCTCAAGGGTATTGTCAATGCCTTTAAGACAGGGAAAGACTGGCAAAGCCCTCTAGGCAGCTATTTTACAGCAAAACCACTGGGTCAAAAAAGTAAAATTGCTTTCGTTTACCCAGGTGCCTTTAGTGCTTATATCGGTCTAGGTCGGAATCTGTTTCGCTTATTTCCTCAACTTTACGACGATCCTTTCATCAGAAGCATCTACAACCGTGTCGCCAACGTAGAAAAACTTATTTATCCCCGAAGCTTAGAAAAATTGTCAAACAGGCAATTAGAAGTCCTCGAACAGCAATTGCTCAATGATTCAGTAGCAGTACTCGAATCAGAGATGGCCTGTGCTGGACTCATGACAGCAATTCTGAAAAATTATTTCCAACTCAAATCCGAATGTGCTTTTGGTTATAGCTTGGGCGAAATCAGTATGATGTTGGCTCAGGGTGTCTGGACTCAGTTTCAAGAAGGTAGTGAGGGCTTTAACTCATCATCTCTGCTGAAGACAAGGCTATCTGGTGAAAAAAATGCTGTACGCGAGTATTGGGGATTACCTCAAGAGCAGAATCAACAAGGCGAAGATTTTTGGCGCAACTATATTCTCATGTGTCCAGTATCCCGCGTTCAGGAAACTATCAAACATGAAAACCGCGTCTATTTGCCTTTAATTAACACTACAGAAGAAGTTGCGATCGCTGGTGAAATCCAAGCCTGTCAGCGAGTTATCGCCAGCCTAAATTGTAATGCTTTTTCTGCTCCCTTCACCCATGTAATTCATTGCGAGGCAATGCGCTCTGAATACGATGAACTTGTGAGATTAAATACATTACCTAGCCGAAACATCCCAGAGACTATTTTCTATTCCGCAGCTGAGTATAAACCCATTGACCTTGATAGCCATTCTATTGCTCACAACATTGCTAAAAATCTTTGCCAACAGCTTAATTTTCCTCAGCTAATTAATCGCGTCTATGAAGATGGCTTCAAAATATTCCTCGAAGTAGGTGCTGGTAGTAACTGTTCTAGATGGATTGATAAAACCCTTAATGCAAAAGAACACATCACAGTGTCTCTTAATAAAAGAGGTGTAGACGATCATACTTCCATTATCAAAGCCTTAGCCAAACTCCTCAGCCACAGGGTTGACCTAGATTTATCACCACTATATTCTCAAGAACCAGAAATTTTCAACCAAAGCCAACCTAGTGTGAAAACTATAACCTTGGATAATACCAAGATTAGTTACACATCTTTGAATAAAAAAAATCAAGAAATCCTTCAAGATATCTCTTTTAGATATCCCATCAAAACTGTTAATCAGCAGCAATCTCAACTATCAGAATTAAAGGAATTTCCAAAAATGAATTCTTCTTTGCTCTCCAATCCTACCAAAAGTCTTGAAAACACCTCTAGAAATCTAGAAAGTCTCCATGAGCAAGTTAACTTTCAAAATAGCAGCCAACCTACTCAGTTATTGCTACAAGAACGCAATGAAAGTGTAGAAAAATTACAAATTAACGAAAATTTGGTAACGGAACAGGAAAATAATCAATTCGCTTTGACCCCTAGTTTGAAAACATCCAGCATTGTTGACGAACCCAATTTGCTCAATTTACATAGTCCTTACTATCAAAAGCTGAGTGAGAACGCTTCCAGGATGACCAAAGCTCATGCTGTCTTTTTACAAGCACGGCAGGAGTCACTAAAGCAAATTAGCGTCATCATTCAGTTGCAAATAGCTTGTTATCAAAAGTTATTTGAATCATAATCATTTAAAGCAGCAAAGTACCCAGATTATTTGAATAAATAATTGGTACACAATCAAGTTTAGTAAGGCAAGGGGCTTAAGCCCCTTGTTCTAGAGCGACCTCACAGGTAATCAGTATAAAATCTGCTGTAAATTCTTCAAACATTATCTGGTAAACAATTTTCTGGAACTGGAGGTTAAAAAAGATGATTGGTGCAGATAATATACTAAATAACAATGGTAACTACCTAAAAATTTCAGACTATATTTCCCAACAAAATCAAGTTTGGCAAGGTATTTTAGATTTTGTATCTTTTAACGAAAAAGGCATAAAATCTAAGCTTCTAAATTTAGAAAAACCTTGTTATATTATTAGAGTTGAAGGAAAAGTTGGTGCAACTAACGAAGGTTATCTATACCCTTGCAACCAGGAAAAAACGGGACAGGCAGAAATATTAGTATCGACTCCACCTCTGTCAACTCGACAATTAGGCGATCCAACTTTTCTCAAGTTTCATGGTGTAAAATACGCTTATGCCACAGGCGCAATGGCTCAAGGGATTGCTTCTGAAGAACTGGTAATTGCCCTTGGTAAAGAGAAAATCTTAAGTTCATTTGGTGCTGGTGGCTTATCTCCTGCTCGCGTCGAAGCAGCCATTAAGTGTATTCAGCAAGCTTTACCACAAGGACCTTACGCATTTAACTTACTCCACAGTCCCAGTGAACCTGCTATTGAACGCGGTGTTGTTGATTTGTATCTTAAATATCAGGTGAGAACAATAGAAGCTTCCGCCTTCCTCGATTTGACTGACAACATTGTTTACTACCGCGCTGCTGGACTTGGTTTGAATGCAGACAATAAAATCGAAATCAAAAATAAAATTATAGCCAAAGTTTCTCGGAGAGAAGTTGCAATCAAATTTCTGCAACCTGCTCCAACAAAAATTTTGAAGCAATTAGTTGAGCAAGGCCTTATCAGTGAATTACAAGCAACCCTAGCTGAAAAAATTCCTGTAGCTGACGATATTACTGCTGAGGCAGATTCTGGTGGTCACACAGATAATCGTCCTCTGGTTTGTCTCTTACCTTCCATCTTAGAATTGAGAGATGAAATTCAAAGAAAATTTTCTTATGAAAAACCTGTCCGAGTTGGAGTAGCAGGAGGAATTGCTACGCCACAATCAGCATTAGCTGCCTTTATGATGGGGGCTGCTTATGTTGTAACAGGCTCGATTAACCAGTCTTGCATTGAAGCCGGAACTTCTCAACATACTAAACAATTATTAGCTCAAGCCGAGATGGCTGATGTGATGATGGCTCCGGCAGCAGATATGTTTGAAATGGGGGTAAAACTCCAAGTGCTCAAAAGAGGAACTCTCTTTCCTTTACGAGCCCAAAAAATGTTTGAACTATATAAAAACTATGACTCAATTGAAGATATTCCCTTGGTGGAAAGAGAGAAATTAGAAAAACAAGTTTTGAAAAAGAGCTTGGATGCAGTGTGGCAAGAGACAGTTACTTATTTATCTCAACGCAATCCTGATAAATTGGCCAAGGCTGTTAATAATCCCAAACTGAAGATGGCTTTAATTTTTCGCTGGTATCTGGGATTATCATCCCGTTGGTCTAACTTTGGGGAAAAAGGCAGAGAAATGGATTATCAAATCTGGTGTGGCCCTGCTATGGGCAGTTTCAATGACTGGGTTAGAGGTTCTTACTTATCTGAATCAAATAATCGTCAGGTTGTTGATGTTGCTAACCATATTATGACCGGAGCGGCGTTTTTATACCGGATACAAAGTTTGAAAGTTCAGGGCTTACAAATGCCCGCTTATTACAGTGAATATCGTCCAGTCACTTTTAATTAAAGGAAGAAAATCACATGAATACTGTTAAAATTGATAACCGAATTCCCAAAATTCAAAATAAGCTTTTCGAGCAGGCACATACTCATTCTTTAGAATTAAAGCCTGTTGCTATCGCCATGAGCAAGCAGGGAATTAAAGGAGAAAAACTCTACTCTCATCCGGGAATGCTTCCCTTACCGGTACCGATTTGTGAGTATTTACTTTCCTTTAATGCTCGTCAAATGTCGATTTTATCTGCGACATTTTTTGCTAACTTCTACAAGTATGTTGCCAATAGCGAATATCAGTCTCTCATGTCCAATATGAGTATTGCTGAAAAAGTTTTTGCTTCCTACTCGGACGAATTTATGATTCTTCACCAGGAAACTAATGAAGAAATGGATCATATTTGGTCTTTTAGAACCGTATATAGTATGGTCTGCCGAGAAATAGGAATTCAAAGCTCCTTTGATGAGCCTGGTTTTTTCTATGGTTCTGTTGGTGCAATACCTCAATCAGATTTTGACAGTTTCGATACCCGTTTTACTTTTGATGAAGATTTAAATGAAACTCTGCTGAATCTTCAAAAGGGGAAAAGCTTTCTTAAAAAGATTGTAGAACAGACACAGCAACGAGGCCAAAATTTTACATACCGAAATTTAAGGTTCATGATTGGGGATGCCATGAGGATGCTACCGGCCGAAAAAGTTCAAGAAAGTGGCTTGGGTAGCTTAACTCTGCTGTATCGGTACATGGCTAACGTGGAGTTAAAAAAAAGCGAAGCCTATTTATTTGATTCCCCTGAAAAGTTTGATTATGAACCATTAGCTTTTGAATTGAATCAAGGCCACTTAACAGATGAAGCACGTCATTACACAACATCTTTTGATTTAGGAGTAGAACTGTATAGGGTAGCTCCTCCAGAGGCTCAAGATTTCGTTCGATATTTCATACAGCTAATTGTGGAAGACTATATTAGTGCTAGTTACACTACTTATTTGGAGAAGTTAGACCTCACTGTGCAAGGAATCATGCTAACTGATATTAGAGTTGGGCTGAACTCACTAAGTATGTCTCTGCACCACCCTGAATTAGCTGATAAGCAAGTAGATATAAATCAATTAGTTAATTCTTGGAGACAGGTAAGTTCAAAGTGGCGCAATATAATTGGTTACATGGAACAAAAGAGTTGGCAATACAAATCTCAGCAGCTAGAGCGTCTGATAAAGGCACTGGGATTGGAGTTAAATACAAGTAAGCTAGGTAATCGCTATGAGCGTTACAAGGATGCTTTGGCAATTAAGGAAATTCAAAAAGTTGTTGAAGTAGCCTAAGGGTTGCTAAATCTGCTAACCCTCTTTCTTGACACTAGTGAGTTTAGAAATGATAGTATCTATTCATTTTGAAAATGATCAAAAAACACTTCAAGTCGAAGCAAACCAACGCTTAACTAAGATTTGTGATGAACATCCTAGTTCAATTTTATTTGGTTGTCGTTGTGTTGCTTGCGGAACCTGTCTTATAGAAGTTATGAGTGGGATAGAAAATCTAACTCCTGTGATGGATGAGGAGCAGATTTTACTTGATGTGTTGGCTCCAGATAATCCCAATGTTCGCCTAGCCTGTCAATGCGTAGTGCAGGGTGATATTCGCATTCGGGTGGCTGATTAATTGATAAATGTCACGTAGCTCGATATGCGCTTAGGAGATATGCAGCAGTAGCAAAAGTAAAACTTTTTTCTAATATCTCCTACCTTAAACTTTTCAAAATTTTAGCCAGTACAGCAATCCTATCTAAGCTGTGAACAAAAATTATAGCCTGTTCATATCCTATTTAGGAATGCCATATATCTTATTCCTTTCACTTCAGAGGTGTGTAAATGAGTCAGTCTACTCCTGAGGCAACTAAAAAGCAGTCTTATACCGCAGAAGAAATTCAAGCTTGGCTAGTATCTCATATTGCAGAGCAGCTAGGAGTCGAACCCAAGGATATAGATGTCAGTCAGCCTTTAGACAGCTACGGTTTAGAGTCAGCGCAGGCAATGTTTCTTGTTAGCAAAGCCGAGAAGCTGTTTGGTTTTGAGCTATCTCCAATTTTATTGTGGCATTACCCCACTATTGAAACGCTATCCCAGCGTTTAGCCGAAGAATCTAAAGCTTCGCAATCAGAGATTTTTGAGATTTGAACAACAAAGCTGTTATTGAATAGTTCGCAACACAAGATTTTGATAGTTTGAAACTATGAATATATCCAGGTTTTTAGCACAGCTTAACCAAAAGGTTGTTCAGGTTATCGAACAATAATTACAACCTAAATTGAGAACTAAGCTTGCAAATAATCTAGTAGTTAGAGGGAACCAAAAGTAAATATGATTTACAACAGAAAGCTGGGGCACCTTGAGCAAGCTATGGAAATCTTAAATAGCCGTGCTAAAACCTGGAACATAGTAACTATTAGCCGCATCAAGGGCTATATCTGCGAAGAAACTCTGACACAGGCTTTAGACGTAATCCAATGTCGTCACCCTCGTCTAAATTCAAAAATTGTTGGAGAGAAAAATAGTCTTATTTTTCAAAGTCAAGAAACAGCAAATATTGCTTTCCGCTTTGTCAAAAAGTTAGACAATGAGCAGTGGCAAGAAGTGGTTGATGAAGAGATGAACAACGGAATTGATAGTAGCAAAGGTTTGCTGCGAGTTGTTCTTATTCATCTTTTGGGCGATCAGCATATAAGTTACCTAATTACAACAATACACCATGCGATCGCAGATGGTTTATCATCCATCCAACTTCACTCAGAAATCTTGACTTGTTGTCAAAAAATTGTGTCCGGCGAACCAATTAATCCATTTATTAGCTTAACTCCACTTCCACCCATCGAAGAACTAATGCCCAAATGGACTAAGGGATTTAGAGGTAGGATAAATAGCATTATCTTTTTATTACAGCTTGGGTTACAAAAAATCTGGAATCGACCAAAAACATTAGGTTTTGAAAAGTACGTATCTATTGCAAAGCGTAGTTGCAATATTATCCACAGACAACTTGACGAAGACTTAACCCAAAAATTTATAAATCATTGTCGGCAAGAAAATACAACAGTACATAGTGCTTTGTGTGCTGTACTGATGTTTACAATAAGGAGAAAAATAATTAAAGAGAATAGCAAAAATACACGAGTAAACTGCCTATCATATTTTGATTTGAGGAGACATCTCGAACCAGCAATTAGTGATGATCAGATGGCTGTATTAGCCTCCTCTATTATGGGATTTCATACTATAGGGAAAAACACGTCTTTTTGGGAATTAGCCCGTGAGGTGAAACAAAAACTTGAAGTTAGTAAAAAATCCGGCGATCTTTTTAAAATGATTTTGATTGCCAAGCATCTCATAGATTTTTGTTTTATCTATCCCAAGCAAGTAGCTGCCACAGTGTCTGTTTCTAATGTTGGCAAAGTAAATATACCTAAATATTACGGTGAATTTGAACTAGAAGAAATCAGTTTCGCTGGTTCCCATGCTTTGTATGCAGGTGTTTTTGTTCTCCACGCCTCAACTTTTCAAGGAAAAATGCTGTTGAATTTTGTTTTTTCTCAACCTTCAATTAGCCAAAGCACTATGAAACTTCTTGTGAACAATGTTATGTCTTATATTCATGAGATTTGCAATTTGGATTTAGACTCTTCTTTAACGTACAAATAGGCATATTTATTGCTCATTTGATATTCTGAAATATCAATACTTTTAAACAATTAGGATATTCTGAAACTATGAACGCATCAGAGATTATAGCAAACCTTACTCAACAGGGTGTTCATTTGTGGGTTGATAACGACAAATTAAAAATTCGCTCACCCAAGGGCATAATCACATTAGAAATGCAAGCAGAAATAGTTGCTTGCAAAGCGGAGATTGTGGCATTTTTACACGAGATGGATGTCGCTACTGATTTAGATTCTGTCCCTTTAAGTCAAGGACTAAATTTACAGACTATTGGTCGTCTAATTGGAGGATTTTCAGAGCAATCATCTGTAGAGTATAAGCCGCCAATTATCGATCCTAAAGTTATGGCTCAAAAGCTGATAGTTACATTTAAACCTTTGCCTAATAGCTACAAAAATCAAGAGATTCGGAAATTTCGCCAAGAATTGGAAGTTAAGTTGAGAGATTATGGGGTCAAAGTTTTATCTTGGGAGGAAGCGATCGCAGAATTTAACTATGACTTGACAATTCCAATAATTAATAAAAATAAAAAATTCAAGTTTAAGGGAGTTAAATCAGAAGTTAATGCAATTATTGATGTAGAAATACCTCCTTCTATTCTAAGAAAACTTGGTATTTTTACAGCAGAGCTTCTCTATCAATTTTATTCTAAATTTGTTTTAAATGGTCGAAAAATACCTGTTATAAAAATGGCTCGTTTGAGCAGTTGGGCTGAGGATCATGCCGCTAAGTACGTTGACAATCCTAGTAAAACCCAAGTAATTGTACTTACTAAAATAGACCATGATTTCATCAACCCTCTGATTCCATATAAACAAAAAATCAATATTGGCTTAAACACTTTAATCAGAACGTTTTCAGAAATTGTTATTGGAGTATCATCTGATAAAATTTCTATATTAAATATGAATCTTTCAGACTCTATTTTCTCCAAAGATGAGATAGAACGGTTTGTTTTGAAATCACTAATTCCTAAAGTTTTTGTGCCAATCGCTCCACTTTTACTGAGTCGATTTGAGCTAGGACAGTATAATCCTCAAGAATCTATCTATGCTGCAAAATTAGTGAAATTGGGTCAGGAATTAGCATCAACAGGTTTATTTCCTCCCGGTTTTAAATTGAATGAAGTGATTAAAAGGAAATCCCATAGAGATATTGTCAGCGTCATTATAAATGGTAGAACAGGTGTCTCTTATGGCTTTGTTGCTTATGCTGAACCTCCACAATATTTTGGAGATGTGGAAGTAACTAAAAACCAGTGGGAAAGTCTACTACCTGTTAAGGGATTTAGTAGTAACGAACTTCGTCAAAATGAAAATGGTAGACGCTATGTCAAAATCAAAATATTAGAAAAATATGTATTTAGACAAATCCCCGATATTTGGCTTGTAAGTTCTCGTTCTGGGTCAAATAAAACAGACTTGAATATCGCTGACGATATTATCAGAATTGGTTTGAAAGAAAAGCTATATTTGCAACTTCCTAAAGTGATTCGTTCGGAATTAGCAGATATGAAACCTTCTTATGATATTTATGTCATGCTTGCGATTAGTCTTTCTGCGGCTTTGTATACACCAGAGTTAATTAAAAATGGTGCGCCAATTGTTCATTTTCACGGCTACCCAGCATTTGATTGGTTTAAACCAAATGAATACTGTGTTGGAGTAAATAATCCTTCAGTACCTTGTGGAACCTATGAATCTGGTGTATTCAACTTTCTGGGTATTTCTAGCTTAGTCGAACAACAAGCTAGAAATATATCTTTAGTTAGTTTAGTAGAACCAGATCATGGCACAAATTTTATAGCTCATGATTTGGATTATTTAGTCGAAAGATTGAAAACTGGGTGTGCAGAAGGGCAAATTGAATTAGGTGGAAAACATTTTGCTTCTCTGAGATCGAAGGTAGAAGAATGTAGAGTCTAAATTTGTGAAAGAGGCTTTTAATTCTCACTGTTTAACCAAGAATTGGAAAGCATGATTCTCTTTGCTGCGGAACTCGTACATGTAGCAAGCTTTAGGAGTAGGGTATGAGACAGCAAAGCTAAAGCATCTAATCAATAATAAGCTTAGGTCATTCACATAAAAATGCTAGAGCGTTATTTCTAGCATTTTTATACGGATGACTTTTTAATATTTACAAAAAATTACTCAAGTATTGATCGAGTTGCGTATGAGTTGCATTTGAGTTGCAATTGAGTATCTTGCTGTCATAATATACTTATAAATCACAAGCTAATGAGATTTTTAGGTAGTATTCAAATGACTTTTACTATATATGTAATAAGTGGAGAAAACACCTGAACTTGTTCCAACAGTAAAGTTGTAGATTAAATCTGTAAACATCGAAAACCAAACTATTATCATTATAGAAATTAATAGATTTATCAGCTTGCGTTTTGCTGAGTTAGCTATAGCAAAGGGAATGAAAGTCCGTGGACTACAAAATTTCTCAGATAAAGCTAAAAAAGCGCAAAAACTCGGTGTTGAGGTGATTGTTAGTAGTGTCACTAATCCAGCTACTGCCCAAATGGCTTGTCAGGTAGTAGATGTAGTTACACATACGGCTGAACTAGCTAAAGAAGGTGGGTCAATTGACCATTTTCATGAGGTAAATATTAGGGGCACTGTCAATATAGCTAAAGCTGCTAAGAATGCTGGTATCAAAACCTTTGTGCATCTTTCGACGGGATGCAGCGCATACAGGAATAGCTGAGAAAAAGAGACATCCAAAAGATAATTGAATCACCGTAGTTGATTTAGAAAATTTTCATACCAAGTGTTAAAGCATCATACATAAATATCAAGTATTAGACCATGAATAAACAACCTCTTCGTATTGCGATTTTTACAGCATTATATGCTCCGTTTATGTCGGGGGTTTCTATGGGAGTACACCAGCGTGTTCGCTGGTTGCTACAGCAGGGACATGAAGTCTTTCTGATCCATCCTGGTGTCAATTATCTGTATCCCAAAGAAGTTCGCGTTCGCCCCATGTTAAGGCTGGAGGAAGTTCAGTCTTTCTCCAACTTTTATTCTTATGCTTACCCAAGCAAACCAATGATATTCTACAATTCTCTTCCCGAACCATTGCACTATCGATATTGGAGTGATACCAAGCTGTTATTAAATTTTCAGCCTGACATTGTGGTGGTTGAAGAAGCGCCAGGAATGATCGGTTACTATTCACTTTTTTTGCAAGGTTATGGTCGCCTTATTGGCATCGAATACACAAAGCGAACAGGCACACCAATAATATCTATATTCCATACCGATATAGTTGCTTATATTCGATATTACATAGGAGAGTGGGCTTTTAGATTTATTCGTCCGATCATTCCCATTTTAATTAAGCAATTGAGTGAGGCTTATGATGTTAATTACTTTTCTTCCCAAGAACAACTCACTAAGTACAAATTGCTGGCAGCCAAACGTCTAGAATATCTTCCCTATCAAGGAATTGATTGCGAAAAATTTCATCCCCGAAACATTTGTTATGACCCTATTCCTGACGATCAACGACCCACTCTGTTGTTTGTCGGACGCATTAGTGCAGAAAAGAACGTCAAGCAACTCCTAGATGCATTTGTGCTCATTGCTGCCAAAATTCCTGATGTCCATTTAGTGATTGTTGGTAGTGGTCCCCAGGATAAAGAGATCCGTCGGCGTGCCAAAAAGTTTGAATCTGGTATTACGGTTTGGGGTGAGTCTCACGGTACAGAACTTTTGGGCTGGTTTGCGCGAGCAGATGTATTTGTCAATGCCTCCGTCACCGAAAACTTTTGCACCACAACTAACGAAGCGCTGGCTTCTGGAACCCCTGTAGTTGCAGTCCTTGCGCCTTCAACTTCAGAGCAGATATCCTCTGGTCGCAACGGCTTCCTAGTTGAACCTAACAACCCAAAAGATTTCGCTATGAAGGTGATTGCGATTCTAGAGAATCCGGCTCTAAAAGAAGAAATGTCTCGACAGGCTCGCCTATACATACAAAAATTTGATTGGTCGGCGTGTATGGAAAAATTTGAAGAAAAACTTTATCAGCATGTTGGAGCATCGAAAAAACTGGAGGTAAAAGGTGCTGCACAGGTAGTTAATAGGTAGGCAAATAACGAAAGTCTGTGAGTTGTACATATCTGCTTAATTACTCTTTAAGAAAACTCTTCGCGTCAGAACGAATGCTGTGGGTTGTTAATTAATTATGAACCTGATCCGTCTTCTATTGCGTACTTCTTCTTTTCAGCTCTGTATTGAAGTCCTTCTACCTAATTTTAGTGAAGAACTGCCCCCTATTCAATGGTTTATAGATATTGCTCATGGTAGATTTAATGGCTTTCAGCATAAACCTGGAGAAGGTACATTTGGTAGAACTGATGTGTCACATAGAACGAGAATTTTAACGTTTATTTTCTAAAAAAATATTTTAAATAAAGGTTCGTGACAAAATTAGTATGTTGTAAATATCTTATATTATTCTCTGACCAAAGTAATAGAAGAAGGATATATTTAGTTCGGTGAATCACCATTATTTAGCTAAAATCTTAGGAGTGTCATCAATTTCGATAGCACCCCTAAATTATGATAGAACTTTTACATAATGTTTTCTCTACTAGCAAGTTTATTCCCCACGGACATTGCTACCTCTGGAAACCAGGGTTGGTGTGGTTGCATCTGGTTTCAGATGTACTAACTGGACTTGCTTATTATTCAATCCCAGTTATGCTAGTTTATTTTGTCCGTAAACGGCGAGATGTGCCTTTCGGCTGGATATTTCTGATGTTTGGCACATTCATTGTTGCTTGTGGCACAACCCATTTGATGGATGTGTGGACGCTTTGGTATCCTACTTATTGGCTATCAGGGTTACTCAAAGCTATTACCGCTTTTGTCTCTGTATTGACGGCTATAGAGCTTGTGCCATTAATACCGAAGGCACTGGCCCTACCAAGTCCTGCTCAACTAGAGAAAGAAATTGCTGAACGCATACTAACTGAGGAGGTGTTGAGGGAAAGTAAACAACGCTGGCAATTAGCTTTGCGCGGCAATAATGATGGAATTTGGGACTGGAATGTTAAAACCAATGAAATATTCTTCTCGGCCCGTTGGAAGGAAATGCTTGGTTATGAAGACCACGAAATTTCTAACCATTTAGATGAAAGGATGAAACGAGTACATCCAGATGATCTGGATTGGGTAACACAAGCAGTACAAGATCACTTTTCTCAGAAAACACCGTTTTACACTACTGAGCATCGAGTTTTATGTAAAGACGGCACTTACAAATGGATTTTGGATCGAGGTCAAGCACTGTGGGATGAAGATGGTAATGTAGTGCGGATGGCTGGGTCACATACCGATATTACTGAGCGTAAGCAAGCAGAGGAGGCAGTAAGTAGTCTACTTAATCAACTAGAAAATATGGTGGAGGAACGAACAGCACAGTTAACAAGAATTAATCAATCACTACAGACAGAAATTACTGAGCGTCAGCGAATAGAAGAAGCATTACGAGAAAGTGAAGAACGATTCCGTGCTACATTTCACCAAGCTGCTGTTGGCATCGCCCATGTAGCAATAGATGGAAGGTGGTTGTTAGTTAATCAGAGGCTTTGCAATATTCTTGGCTACACACCCGAAGAACTACAGTTGCTAACTTTTCAAGATATTACTCACCCAGATGATATTAATGCCGACCTAAAATATTTTTACCAGATTTTAGCAGATGATATTCAAACTTACTCAATAGAAAAGCGCTATTTTTGTAAAGATAGCTCCCTAGTTTGGGTTAATCTCACCGTCTCTTTAATGCGCGAACCTAGTGGGGAGCCAAGATATTTTATTTATGTAGTGGAAGATATTAGCGAACGGCAAGCTGCGCTACGCGATCGCAAGCAGTGGGAGGAGCAAATGCAAGCATCACTCTTAGAAAAAGAGGTGTTATTAAAAGAAATTTATCATCGGGTCAAAAATAATTTACAGGTTATTTCCAGTCTGCTAAGTTTGCAATCTGCTTATATTAAAGACAAACACGATTTGGTAATATTCCAACAAAGCCAACAACGGATTGCATCAATGGCTCTAGTTCACGAAAAATTGTATGAGTCTCAGGACTTGGCAAAGGTTAATTTTGGTGAATATATTCGAGATTTAGTAGCAAGTTTATTTACTGCATACGAAGTCAATGAAGATGCGATCGCTTTGGTACTAAATATAGACAAACATGTTTTTCTCGGATTAGATACGGCAATTCCTTGTAGCTTAATTATCCATGAGCTTGTATCTAATTCTTTGAAATATGCATTTCCCGCAGGTAGGAATGGTACGATTTATATAGAAATTAACCAAAATCAAGATCGGCAAGTTACACTTGTAGTCAGTGATGACGGAATTGGTTTACCACCAAATTTTAATTTCCAAAAAATAGCTTCTTTAGGCTGGCAGTTAGTAGATGCTTTAACCAATCAACTTTCAGGAAATATGAATATCCAAGGTGATATGGGTGTGGAGTGTCAGGTGACATTTACATTAATATAACAAACTAAAATATGACATCTGCAAAAATCTTAGTTGTGGAAGACGAAGCTATTGTTGCGAAAGATTTACAATATCGACTTATAAAATTTGGTTATACAGTTCCTGTAATTGCTTCTTCAGGACAAGAGGCAATTAACAAAGCAGTAGAAATATCCCCAGATTTAGTGTTAATGGATATTAAATTAAAAGGGTCAATGGATGGGATAGAAGCTGCCCAAGAAATCCATAAGCATTTGGATATTCCAGTAATTTACTTAACGGCTTATGCAGATGATAAAACATTAGCAAGAGCCAAGATAACTGAACCATTTGGCTATCTACTCAAACCTTTTAAAGAAAGAGAACTACAAACAAATATTGAAATAACTCTCACTAAACACGGTTTAGAAAGGCAATTAAAAGTAAGTAAAAAATGGTTGGATGCACTTTTAAAAAGTATAGGCGATGGTGTGATTGCTAGCGATTTGCAAGAATTGGTAACTTTCATGAATCCGGTTGCTGAAAATCTGACTGGATGGAAACAGGAAGAAGCTTATGGCAGAAATTCATCAGAAATATTCAATATTGCTAATGCAGATACTCATAACTCTATTGAAAGTCCGATCGTAAAAGTCCTTCAAGATGGCATTATCGTCAGCCTCCCAGCAGAAACTATTCTGATTACTAGAGAGGGTGGAGAAATACCAATTGATGACAGCGCTGCACCAATTAAAGATGATAAAGATAATATAATAGGTGCTGTGTTAGTGTTTCGAGATATTACTGAGCGTAAACGAGCGATTGAGGCGCGTCAAAGGCAAATTGAGCAAGAGAAACTTGTGTTGCAATGGGAAGAGATAAATCAACTCAAAAATGACTTTCTAAATTTAGTTTCTCACGAACTGCGATCGCCTCTGAGTAATATGAAGCTAATGATTCAAATGATACAATTGTCTACTGATACAGATGAAGCTCAACGTTATCTAGAACTGATGGAAGGCGAGTGCGATCGCGAGTTAGGATTAATTAACGATCTACTTGACTTACAACGGCTAGAAAGCTCATCTTATCCAGTTATCACACCAGATGCGTTGCTCTTACAGCAGTTCTTAACTTGGATAATTGAGCCATTTCAAATCCGTGTTCAACAACATCAGCAAACTCTAAAGTTAAATCTGCCTTCAAATCTCCCGCCCTTGCTCTCAGATGGCATAAGCTTAGAACGAATCTTAATAGAATTGCTTAATAATGCCTGTAAATACACACCTGCGGGTGGTGAAATTATCCTAAGTGTAAGTCACAATTCCTTGGAAACGCCTGCAAAAACTATTATTACTACCAGTAATTCCGCAGAAATTTCAGCAATAGAGTTACCACGAATCTTTGAAAAATTTTATCGCATCCCCAATGCAGATATCTGGAATCAAGGTGGTTCTGGATTAGGTTTAGCTATAGTAAAAAAATTAGTCGAACAATTGCAAGGAAACATTCAAGTAGAAAGCGGTAACGGATGGACAACATTTACCCTTACATTAACTGATTTATTATAGGTCTTTGGCTTCTCTTAAAATTTTCTAATTTTTATCTTACACATCAATTATTAGAGCTGTATAGATAGATGTACTTCTCTAATAACTGATGTTGTAAATATTTTTGTAAATGGTATGAGATAATTAAAGCAAATTATTAAATCTAGAAAAATGGCATTAACTATATCTTCCACACCCCAAGGGTTTAGTGCATTTATTACTAATTTAGGAATACGAGATACAACTGATGATTTTGTATTTATTAAATCAGAAGTTCCTTGTGTTGCTGATGGAGTCTTCACTCAAAGTCTTTTTGCCGGGCCAAGTGTTACTATTAGCCGCGACAACTTAAAAGATTCACAAGTACAAGGAATTGTCGTTATATCTAAAAATGCAAATGTCGCTAATGGTGCTGTTGGCATTGCTGATGCCCAAGAAGTTTTAGAATTAGTTGCAACGGAAACTGGAATTGCTGCACATAATATGGTGATAGCTTCTACAGGCGTAATTGGCAGGCGTTATCCAATTGAAAAAATTCGAGCAGGTTTATTAGGATTGGGGAAAAAATTGACTCCTGCTGATTTTAATGCCGCAGCCCGTGGTATTATGACCACCGATACAGTATCAAAACTAGCTACACGGCAAATAGGAAATGCCAAGCTGGTAGGAATTGCCAAAGGTGTTGGCATGATTGAGCCTAATATGGCTACTCTCTTAACTTTCTTCTTTACTGATGCAGCAATTTCTGCAAATAGCCTTCGTTCTATTTTTCGCTCTACTATAGATAAAACCTTTAACTGCTTGAGTGTAGACACTGACACTTCTACTAGTGACTCCGCCGTGATTTTAGCTAATGGAATAGCCGGTGAAGTTTCAGAAGTAGATTTTGCCAGTGCATTGCAAGAAGTTGCACAAGAATTGGTGCTGAAAATTGCCAGAGATGCAGAAGGTGCCACCAAAATTATTGAGGTGACTGTAGATTCAGCTATTAACTATGTACAAGCGAAAAAAGTAGCTAAAGCAATTGTCAATTCACCATTAGTAAAAACCGCCGTCTATGGGGCAGATCCGAATTGGGGACGAGTTGCGATGGCTATAGGTAAATGTGAAAATGAACAGCAGATCAATCCAGAACGAGTTGTTATTAGTTTTGATGACGTGAAAGTTTATCCTAGTAGTTTAACTAATGAAAATCTGGAACAATTGCGGCAAATTATGTCCAAAGACAAAGTAGATATTCATGTTAGCCTCAATATTGGCGAAGCTTCTGCAACTGTATGGGGTTGCGATCTTTCAGAGGGTTATATAGAAATTAATGGCAAATACTCAACTTGATTAACAAGAAGAGACGCGAAATTGCACTGGGCTTCAAACCGCTACGCTAATGTCTTGTTGCGTTAACGCGTCTCTACATATAGGAATTCGATTTGATTTTTGTTCGCGTGGGCAGGAAAGAGGTAAGAGGCAATAGGAAAGAAGGCTTTTTGAGTTGTACGGAGTTTTTTCAAAAATCAAATATGAGTCCTATAGCTTTGATAGATACTACACAAATTTGCAATAGCTGGGGTTGAAGCCTCAGCAACACAGCATAGCTGCCTTCTTCATCGGTAATATTCTGAACCTCACCTTGCTATCAGAGAGAGAAACTTTGGCATCAGCCAAAAGTGGGATTATGTGCTTTCGGACATGATATCAGTCAGAAGTGTAGAGATGAATAAATGGCGGAGGGACATTAAGAGGTAATTGCTTTGTCAAAAAAGTTGACGCAGGTAGTTGTTGTGTAATATAGTGTGTTACACAAGTAATGAGTTAGATTAAAAAAACTTCCTAGCCAGTACATCACGGTGAAAATAAAATTACCATTTGTATACAAGTAGTTGATATTACAAGAAAAATTTTAAAATCTCATATTTAACACAAATAGCTCTATTAACGCTGCATAACTAAACAAATATGGATTTTGACTATTTTAGAAGCAATGAAGGCACTCCTACAAATAATACCCGCCAAAGCTTGCTTGCTAGTGGGTGGCGACCCTTTAACCGAGAGTTAGATTGGGGTTTTTTATGGCAACTGTTGTGTAGTGACTCCCGCGAATTAACTCAAAAAAGTTTGAATTTAGCGAGTAATGTTGCTGATATTTTGGGGCGAAATAATTATGCTTGGTGGGCTAATTTATTAAATATTGTATCTGATAATACCCGCTACGAAGTTGAAAAATTTTGGAATTACATTACACCAGATCCTCAATCACCAGATCATCGCTACAAAGATGTTTTGAGTACGGAAACGCCTATCGTCCAATTTGTCAGTCGTAGTAGCATTCCCATTGATTATGTTCTTAACCGACTGCAAGAAATTACTGTACTGCGAGTTTTGGGTGTGTTGGGTAATCCTGACATTATTACTCAGTATTATTCAGAAAGAGATTTTTATTTTCCTATAGATAGATTTGTTAGCTGGGAACGCTTAGATGTGATTAATACTGTTTATGCTTACTGGGCAAAGCATGACGTTTGGTTGCAAATTGATCCCTACGATCGCGGGCGGCGACAATATAGTTTAATGGCGAGAAATCTTGCCCCACTAATTAACAAGGCGACTTACGACTTAGCAGTTATGCTAAGTGGATATCAAAGTCGTGTAGGTAAAGTTCACAGCCAATTTCCCATTCGCACATTTCCGGCAGATATCCAACAGTTTACTGATGCTGTACAGCAAGCGATTCTGAATCAAAACCAGTTAGCGGTTGTTGTACATGGGAAACCAGGTACTGGTAAAACAGTCTGGACACAAGCTGTAGCAAAAGAAATTCTTGTACCTTTAGGGTATGTAATTTTTATTTTAGATCATGATGCGATCGCTAATTTTGTCCCCCCAACTTACATAGAACGTATTTGTATCGTGATTAACGAAGCTGATAATCTAGCGCAAAACCGCGCTTCTGAGGTAGCGCAATACAATAACAAAACCGAACACATTCTCAGTTTGCTGGATGGTACTTTGTATCAAAGTGTCATTGATGAGTCTGGTATCCAGATGCAGCAACGATTAGTTGTCTTGATGACTTGTAACACTACTGAAAGATTAGATCCGGCCATGTTACGTAAGGGCAGGGTGGATTTAATATATGAGTTTACGCAACTATTTGTATGAGGGAGGCAGGAGGCAGAAGGCAGGAGGAATACTACTTTTCTTGTTAAACTACACTACTCCCGACTCCCGTTCGGCAGAAGCCTACAACCCATATCAGTTGTAATCTAAATGAAAATTGCTGTAAATCGACTTTCACCAAAGTTTCACCTGTTTTTGGGATACAAGCTGATGCTGCTTGCGCCAAGCTTGGGGAGGTAAACCGTGATGTTGGCGAAACTGACGAGAAAAATGAGACACATCTTGATAACCTAATGCTTTGGCAATCTTCTCGATAGTCTGATTATCATTTTGGAGTAAAAAACGAGCGCCTGCCATTCGGCGTTTGACAATCCAGCAGTTTACAGTCTCTCCCGTTTGCCTTGCAACTCGGTTAGTTAAGTAAGCAGGTGAGTAACCAACAGCAACAGCCACATCACACAAAGTAATTCCTTGATGATAATGGGCTTCGATAAAGTCGAAAACTTCTTTTAATTGAGGAATGCTGGGAAATATTGACTTAGAAGGGATTGTGGGTTCTTCAGGTGCGATCGCATTTGGAGTATTATCTACAAATACTGATTTTGGAGCTTTCTCAAATTTCATAGCGCACCAGTATTGCAGAGTAGCTTGTTTTTGTAGTCGGATAGCGATCGCTCTGAGCAATTCGTCTAGTGTCGAGGGTTTGGTAAGATAGTCATCTGCTCCCAATTCCATAGCTTTGCGAACATCTGCTTTGTTACTACTCCCAGTCAGAAAAATAAAGGGAATAATTGCCGTAAGAGGATCTTGGCGTAGCCTACTTAAAACGCTATAACCATCCATATCGGGCATCGTGATATCGCAAATCACTAAGTCGGGTATACACTCTAGTGCTTGTTGGATACCAGCAAGACCGTTGTTAGCACTGATTGTATCAAAACCTTTAGCTTTAAGACCTTTTAAATAAAGATCGCGGGTAACATGATCATCTTCAATGACGAGAATTTTATTTGATGATTCGTACATAATTTTTTATTACCATAACTTTTAGCAGAAGCTGGTTAATATTAAACCGTGGCGGAATTTTGCCTAATTTAGTTGGATTTACGCCGTGCTGTACTCAACTTTTTTGGGAGTATGGAAATAGGCATAAGCTTAATGACTTCGTTCCGAGAGTTGTGATTGTTAAGTTGTTAATTAATAACTAATCTTGATTTCAACATTCATAACTCGGAACAACTAAACTCTGACTTGATTAATGCCAACTTCACTGTAAACGTAGTGCCTACACCAAGTTGACTTTCCACAGATACTTGACCATGATGTAAGTCTACTAGGGTTTTAAGAATTGACAGTCCTAGTCCAGTGCCAGGTATGTGATCGATATTGGTTCCACGGTAAAATGGTTCAAATATTCGTTGTTGATCTGGCGCTGAAATACCAATACCTCTATCTTCGACCTGGAAAATTAATTGCTCATTTTCGCAAAAAAGTCTCAAATCAACTGTCATACCAGAGGGAGAATATTTTATTGCATTATCGAGCAAATTTTTTAAAATCGGCTCTAACAGTTTTTTGTCTATGCAGGCTGTTAGATAATTTTCCTGAGTGACAAAATTAATCGGAATTTTACTAATGCTCATCTGCATTTCTGCAACTAAGTCATTACAGAAATCAACTAACTCAAGTGGCTTTGGCTCATAGTTTATTTTTGCTGCTTCTGCCTTAGAGAAGAATAAAATATCATCCAACATCTGACCAAGTTGTTCTGTAGCTTTTTGAATGTGATCCAGCAGTGGTTGGATTTTCTTCTGTGTACGTTTATCTACTTCTTCCTTTAGTAAACTATTAGAAAATGAAACAATATTCAACGGTGTACGAAATTGATGGCAAACCATAGAAAGAAAACGCGCTCTAAGTTCGCTAAGTTGTTTTGCTTGTTCTAAAGCTTGGTTAAGACCTAATTCTGCATATTTGTAATCGGTAATATCAATGCCTGCAATCATTTCTACTGGTTTCCCACCAAAATCTAGCACTCCATCCAGCATTACAACCGCACAAGCTAGCCAGCGCTCCGTACCGCTTTTTGTCAGAATATTCATCTCCTGGTATTCAAAGTTAGTTGCTTCACTGTGCTTACGTACCTGTCTGCGTCTTTTGCTCTTAATCAGTCGCCGAAGATCAAAACCCGCTAACAGTTCCTCTTTTGTGTAACCAGTGAGTTGCTCTACTGCTGGATTTATGTAGCAAAGCCGTGTGCCTTGAATCAGAAAAGTGCTGGTATCTGTTGTTTCGGCTAAAGTCCGAAATCTAACTGCGTTTAGCCGCAATGCTTCTTCAGTCTGTTTAGATTCAGTAATGTCCCAAATACTCCAGACTCTACCAATAATTTTGCCATCTAACAAGTGAGGCTTAGAGTAGTGTGCAAAAACTCTCCCATCTTTCAATTCCAAAATATCGTAGCTCTCAAAATCAGATTGGCTAGACACTTCCCAAATTAGTCGATTAAAGGCTTGTGGATCTTTTAGTTGATTCTCAAAAAAGGCTTTGCATCGAGGACATTTCTTAGATAATATTAGGGACTCCGGGATCTGCCACATATCCGCAAATTTCTGATTTAAGCTCAGAATATCTCCCTCAGAATTAACTGCAACAATACCAATGGCAGTAGATTCGAGAGTAGAACGAAGCAAAGAAAGAGATGCTTCTAGTTCTATTTCTTTTGATTTGAGTTGAGAAAATTCTTGCTGCAAATTGTCTTTGGCATCCCTTAATTCATCAGTCCACTTTTGCACGCTCAATTCTACTATTTCATCACTTATTTCCCGAGCAAAAGCACAGCCAAATTCTATATCTTGTTGTTTTATATAGCTAATGGATATTTCTACCAGAAAGATCCGTCCTCCTTTTGTGCGGTAGCGAGATTTAAAGGTAAGAGAACCTTCTGAGTAAATATTTGACCAGTTGTGTAGAGAAAAATCTACGTCTATATCTTGCAACCTCATGGAAAGTAATTCCTCACGGGAATACTCAGTCATCTGGCAAGTGGCATCGTTGACGTAGAGAAATTGGGCGTTTTCTCCTAAACAAAAGGCAGCATCTACAGCTTGATTTATTAGAAAGTGAGCAAACTTCATTTCTATTTCTGGCTGTAGTGGCCATTGAGTGTTTGATTTAGCTAATCTATAATCGCCAGAATTCATATCCCTACTTGCTCCTGGTAATTAATCAGCACCATAGCCATTAATGAGTAGATAGTCATAACTAACTAAAAACTCTGGTGCAGTGTTAGGCAGTTAAAAAATAAAATTAGTTAGTAAATTAAAAATATTACTAACTTAAGTTAACAAAACTTATCATACCAATAAAAAGGTAAT
>NZ_JAAGOG010000061.1:0-39272 GCF_010747425.1 Nostoc sp. UIC 10630 | reverse complement strand
ATCCAAATTTTATGAGGAAGGTAAAAACCTCGCCCGCAAGTGGCGCGACCTGTTCATCCCTTTCCCCTTTAACCTTTTCCCTTTTATTCATCCTTGTTTCCCTCCACCCCTCTGCCCCCACTCCCCTCTACGGCTATTAACTAATTATGTCTAGTAACACACCTACCAATAAACGGATTCGACTCAGAATTCCCAAGGACTATCACCAAGAACCTGTGATTTCTCGCCTAGTGTCTGACTACAATCTGACTGTGAATATCACAGCAGCCATTCTGGGAGCCAATGCTGTCGGGGATGGTTGGTTTGACCTTGAATTACAAGGAACAGATGCACAAATTCAGAGCGGACTAACTTATCTCCATGATTTGGAATTAGAAGTCTGGGATGATACTAAAACAATTGATTGGTAAGGATTATAGCAACAATAGTATGGGCGCACAGCTAGCTGCACGCCCTCACGAATACCCGATAAAGAACTACTATATTAACCAACTACGCTTGAATAATGAAGTCTGTAGCTGTGAGAGCGGGGGCACCGCTAAGAGTGGCAAATAGACCACCACTACCAAAACCAGCCTCACTACCATTTGGATTGTAGAACAACTGCCCACTCACAGCGTCATAGACAATTTTCGCTGTGCTGGCTTTGCCTAAATTGGTCACTTGAAAATCACTGACATTACTAAAACCTATTCCAGGGGTCGAAGCGATCGCACTAAAAGTAGTCTTATCCAGAATAATTTTATCGCCTTGGAAGTGTTTGAAGTCAGCGATCGTATCTTCACCAACAGCAGCACTGGCAAAGGGAGCATTGGTGTTGTACAAAAATTTGTCAGTACCTGCACCACCTACAAGGGTATCATTACCTGCACCACCAATGAGAGTGTCATTACCAGCACCACCCCGCAATACATCGTTGCCACTCTTGCCGTCGATTTTGTCGTTACCTCCTTGACCATTGACCACATCAGCAGAGTTGTCAAAACCCGTGATGTTATTGTTGAGTTCATTGAGGAAAGTTACCGTGTTCTTGTTGTACAGGCTAGTTTGAGTGGAATTTGCATCAAAGACATCAAAGCTGTCGGCAATGTTATTTTGCCCATCAAATAAAATATTACCAATGGCAAGTCTTGTTCCTGAAGCTGGCAAGTTATCGAGGTTTTCTAACTGAAAGTTTTGCAGAGTAACTTTGGTATTAGCCACATTTTCAAAGGTGACTTCCAAATTGCTGCCATTTTGAGTTAGTTGCAGATTTCGGGCAGTTAAACCACTCCCTGTAAATTGCAAGGTGTCAACATTGCCAATCACTGCTGATGAAGGATTTGAGCCTTTACCAACGCCACCAAAATCTGTAATGGTATCATTGCGATCGCCTCGGCGAATTACGAATTTATCTTGACCGCCGTTGCCAGTAAGAGTATCGTTACCACCTTTGCCGTCGATGATATTGTTGCCAGATGTGCCTAAGAGAGTATCTGCACCAGCAGTTCCTGTGAGGTTAGAGTTGCCGATATTCGTCCCGCCAAACAGCACATAGGTTTGCCCAGATTGGGAGCCGATAAGCAGGTCGTCGAAGCCGTCGCCATTGACATCTCCGGCACCACTGACAGAGATGGCTGAGTTGTTCAAAGTGAAGCCGTTGATGGTAAAGCCGTTAGAGCCGTTGAGATCCGAGAGGTTGAGGCTAGAACTAAAGCCTGTACTTTTGCCAAATACCACAAAGTTCTGCTCCGATCTGAGAATAATCAGGTCGTCGAAGCCGTCGCCGTTGACATCTCCAGCACCTCGGACAGAGAACCCTGTGGAATCCGTTCTAATGCCGTTGATAGTGAAACCGTTAGAGCCGTTGAGTTCCGAGAGGTTAAGGCTGGGGCTAAACCCTGTGCTGTTGCCAAACACCACGTAGCTCTGCCCAGAAGCGAAGACGGTACCGTTCTCGGAACTGAAACTTATTGCCCCGATAATTAGGTCGTCGATGCCATCGCCATTGACATCTCCAGCACTACTGACAGGGGAGCCTGAGAAGTCACCTTCCTTGATGCCGTTGATAGTGAAGCCGTTAGCACCGTTGAGGGTAGAGAGATTGAGGCTGGGGCTAAAGCCTGTGCTGTTGCCGAACACCACGTAGCTCTGCCCAGAAGAGAAGCCGTTAGGTGAGGCATTGGATGCCCCGATAATCACGTCGTCGATACCGTCGCCGTTGATATCTCCGGCATCGCTGACAGAGCCACCTGATATGTCACCCATTTCGATGCCGTTGATAGCAAAGCCGTTAGTACCGTTGAGGCTGGAGAGATTGAGGCTGGGGCTAAAGCCTGTGCTTTTGCCAAACACTACATAGCTCTGCCCGGAAAAGTTATTAGCATAAGGTGCGCCGATAATCAGGTCATCGAAGCCATCGTTGTTGATATCTCCAGCACCGCTGATAGAGCTACCCGATATATTATTTGCTGCGATGCCATTGATGGCGAAGCCGTTAGTACCGTTGAGGGTGGAGAGGTTGAGGCTGGAGCTAAAGCCTGTGTTCTTGCCAAATACCACGTAACTCTGTCCAGATTGGGAGCCGTTGGGGTCAGCACCAGATGCTCCGATGATTAGGTCATCGATGCCATCGCCGTTAACATCTCCAGCGCTGCTGACATTGCCTGAAAAGTCATTCGCCGCAATGCCATTGATAGCGAAGCCATTAGCACCGTTGAGGTCTGAGAGGTTGAGGCTAGAGCTAAAGCCTGTGCTGCTGCCAAATACCACGTAGCTTTGCCCAGATTCAGAGCCGTTGGGGTCGGCACCGGGTGCCCCGATAATCAGGTCGTCTAAGCCGTCGCCATTAATATCTCCCGCATCGCTGACAGAGGAGCCTGATCTGTCAGCCGTTGCAATGCTGTTAATGACGAAGCCATTAGTGCCATTGAGGTCAGCAAGATTGAAGGATGAATTGGCCATGATTTTCTCCTGTATTTTTTGTTATTCAGGGAGTAGCTCATATCTGGTATCAGGTAGCTCTGAGTCTCGGTTATATGCAAGACCAGGATTTCAAAACCAAGCAGACTTGCTTTCTGTGCGCGTAAATTCTGCACGCTTTAGGTTGACGGCGATTGGTCGGATATATTAAATCAATGAAAATTAAACATACAAATTCCGCCACTAGGCTTTTACCTGAGTGTCCCTAGTTTTTTCAGTCATCATTAATTTTGATGGGTTGCCAATTCGGCAATTTGATTACCCATCAAAATTAATGCGATCGCTCTCTAGCCGGTCAATTGATTTCGATTAAAAAAACTTAAAATTGCGTTTCCATTTGCGGAAACACTAAATATTCTTATGAATACATCCACCCCACAAATATAGTAAATTGTCAATATATTTTGGATCGAGTTACCTTACATAAATTAATCATATTTTACGTGAATTTACCCATTGCTTTTTTGCATTCTTCGTGGGATTCTCCTTTACATAACAAAAATGCGTTAAATCGATAGAGCTACCGTAGTTTAATAAGAACCAAAAAGATGAAAATTTCTATAAGGCTGACATTCAACCAGGCAAAGTTGAGTTCTAGGGGCGCGGCATCAGCAAGATTCTCTGTCGAACCAAAAAATTGCCTAGGCATCGCTATTGGGAATTAATCTGATGTCTCAGTGTAAATCTGTAGAACCTGCTTCAGTACACAGCCGCATTCTCGTACCTCAGAGGTATCATAGGCAACCTGTAATTTCGCGGCTGGTGTCTCGTTATGGTTTAACCGTCAATATCAAAGCAGCATCATTGACATCCGATAGTGACAGCGATGGCTGGTTTGATTTGGAACTTTCGGGAAATCCCCAAAAACTGACAAATAGCCTATCTTACTTGCAAGGATTGGGAGTGAATTTACTGGAATTAGCGATCGCTAACCACATTCAATCTAACCAGCACTCTTTACCTTTCCCAAATCTAGTTAGCAAACTGAGTCCCAAAGATTCTGCATTCCTGACAAATCAATGGCAAGAACAATTCCAGCAATGGATTTCTCTAGGTCAAACTAATCGATTGCGCTTGCAACTGTGTGTCTTAAAATCTTATTACAAAGAGCCGGTGATTTCTGAATTAGTTTCTCGTTATGGATTAACTGTAAATATTACCAGTGCTACACTTCAACCCGATACAGAAGATGACGGCTGGTTTGACTTGGATTTGTGGGGGAGAACCAAACAACTTTACTCTAGCCTGAGTTATTTAGAAAAACTGGGGCTACCGATTTGGCTGGATTTATCTAGCGTTTATAGCGATAGCTAAGTAATAAAATCGTCACTATCCAATGGCAGCATTAAATAAACGTCAAACCAATTCCCAAACCAGATTATCACTGGTTTCTTCAGTCTCTAACAAAAGCCAAGTCTCTCAGATTCGCCTGCGGATATATATTCCCAAATGCTATCTGCAAGCGCCTGTGATTTCACAATTAATTTCTAGTTACGGCTTGGTAGTTAATATTACTAAGGCTATGCTACAACCAAATACAGACGAAGAAGGGTGCTTTGATATTGAACTAAGGGGAACAGTACCACAAATCTCTAACGGTTTGGCTTATCTGGAATCCCTGAATCTTAGAATTGTGGGCAAGCCGAATGCAGACGGCGATAGCTGGTTTTGTTGAAATAATCTAAATAATTTAAATTTCGTAGTACCAAATATCTTCTTCTCGCACCACAATTCGATGCAGGGAAAGACGAGCAATTAAGCCTTCTTGCTCAAACTGTCCAAGAACACGAGTGATAGTCACACGAGTTGAACCTAGCATTTCAGCCAAGTCTTCGTGAGTCAGACGCATATCTATTAAACGTCCCTTCTCAACTTCCGAACCAAACTTTTTAGATAACCATGCCAACAGCTTGATCAGCATGGTATCAACTTTTTTATGGCTACGAATAACCATCAATTCTTGAGCTTGTTGGATATGGGCAAGTAGAGTTTCTGTTAGTTGAGTCCACTCCTCTACAGGTAAGACTGTCGCCTCTACTTTAGTTAGGCATTCCATCTGATAAGGTTCTAATTTTGACAAAGACTTACCAACAATATCTCCAGGGCCCCACAATCCCAAAGCGACGGTTGTACCATCTTCCAAATAGGTAAAAGTCCTGACAAAACCAGTTTCAATCTTCCAAAGTCCGTTTGGATGCTCTGGTAAAAATGACCTCCGGGCAAAAATTTCTTTAGTATTATTACTGTTTAAGCTAGTTAAATTTGCATATAAAGATACCATGACTATAACACTATTCTCCGATAAATTAACCGTAGTATTATATTTATATCAGGTTATAAGAACCTATGGGTATTTTAAAAAAGGGAATAGGGTACAGGTTACAGGGTACAGATAATTCCCTATCACCTGTCACCTCTCCCCTCCATTCCCTAAATTCCCGCACCATCAAGAAAATCTTCAATCATCCCATCAGACTTATTGCTCTTAGGGTTGTATGTTTGTTCGTAGCCAAGCTCATTTGGGGACAAACTTGATTGATCTTGCAACTCCTCGAACTGTTTCTCTAGAGCCTTGACACGTTCAAATAAAGCGCGGATGACTTCAGCTTCTACGTCGCGGACTTTATCATGATCCAAAACATTGGTAGACAAGTTGTTCTGACGAGTCACGCGCCCTGGAATCCCGACTACAGTTGTGTTACTGGGTACATCTCGCAACACCACAGAACCAGCTCCAATACGGACGCGATCGCCAATTAGAATATTTCCCAAGACCTTTGCACCGGCTCCCACAACCACATGAGAGCCTAAAGTTGGATGGCGTTTGCCAGTTTGTTTCCCTGTACCACCTAAAGTCACACCTTGATAAATCAGGGCATAGTCGCCCACGATCGCAGTTTCACCAATCACAACTCCCATACCGTGGTCAATAAACACTCCCTGTCCAATTAATGCCCCAGGATGGATTTCAATCCCAGTTAAAAACCGACTAATATGAGAGATAAACCGAGGTATGAAGGGAATCCCAATTTTATACAGCCAGTGTGCTAATCGATGAAACACTAGGGCTTGGAGTCCAGGGTAACAGAACAATACTTCTAGCCAGTTACGCGCTGCTGGGTCACGCTCAAAAATGGTTCGCAAATCAGTTAGTAGCATACTCTGTTGAGATTTTCGTTGGTAATTGAGGCTCTGAAAACAGAAACTCAGGATAATTCCCACTAAAAGATCGAGTCATTTATGGGAATTATGTAAGATAATAATCTACGGTAAGTCGATAGAATATAGTGTTTTTGTGGGTAGTAAGTGGGATGCTATCACATTCCACAGGTTGAAAAAATTAATTTCGGATAAACTGCCATAAGTCCCCCAATTCACCGTAGTATGTTGAGTACAGTCTTGAATAGCCAAAACTACGCTCTCTTGGATCTGTCTTCCAAAGTGGAATATGCACTGCTGGCACTCTTAGAACTGGCAAGCCACCACGGAAAAAAACTTCCTCTAACCATGAGTGAGATCACTACCAAACAACCTATACCTGAACGCTATTTGGAACAAATTTTGACCAACCTCCGGCGTGCTGGTGTGGTGCAGAGTCAACGCGGCTCTAAAGGAGGTTTTGTTTTAGCTCGTGAACCTTGGCAGATTACACTTCTGGAAATTGTCACTTTAGTCGAAGGTGAGCGGAAAGAGAAAGATACATCTAACTCTCCGACTCTAGAAAAGACTCTGGTTTATGAAGTTTGGGAGCAAGCTAACGCTGCTGCAATTGAAGTTTTAGGTCGCTATACACTCCAAGACTTGTGCGAGGAAAGAGAGACTCGCGCCCAGCAAAGCCCGATGTATTATATTTAGACACGACGGAGTATTCACATGCGAATAGCGAAAGATATCACAGAGTTAATCGGACGAACTCCTTTAGTTCAATTAAACAAAATTCCCCAAGCTTCAGGAGCGGTTGCTCGGATTGTGGTGAAGCTAGAAAGCATGAATCCAGCATCTTCTGTGAAAGATCGGATTGGCGCGAGTATGGTGGAAACGGCGGAAGAAGCAGGCTTGATTCACCCCGGAAAAACTATTTTAGTAGAGCCGACTTCTGGGAATACAGGAATTGCGCTAGCGATGGTGGCGGCCGCTAAGGGGTACCATCTCATTCTAACGATGCCTGACACAATGAGCCACGAAAGACGATCAATGCTCAAAGCTTATGGCGCTCAATTAGAGTTAACGCCAGGTGTAGAAGGGATGCGAGGAGCGATCGGTCGTGCAGAGCAGATTTTAGCTCAAACGCCCAATGCTTATATGTTGCAGCAGTTCCGCAACCCCGCCAACCCGAAAGTTCACGCCGAAACCACAGCAGAAGAAATTTGGAATGACACCGATGGAGAGGTGGATATTCTAGTGGCGGGAGTGGGTACTGGTGGGACGATTACAGGAGTTGCAGAAGTTATTAAAGGACGGAAGCCAAGTTTTCAAGCGATCGCAGTTGAACCTAGCAGCAGTCCGGTATTAACGGGTGGAAAATCAGGGCCTCACAAAATCCAAGGTATTGGCGCAGGATTTGTCCCAGCAATTTATCGTCCAGAATTAGTGGATGAAGTGATTCAGGTAGCAGATGAGCAAGCGATCGCTTACAGCCGTCGCCTAGCAAAAGAAGAAGGATTGTTATCGGGCATTTCTACTGGCGCTGCTTTATATGCGGCTATTCAAGTAGCACAACGTCCAGAAAATGCAGGTCGTCTAATCGTCATGATCCAGCCTAGCTTCGGCGAACGCTACCTCAGCACCTCACTATTCAAAGATCCAGAAGAGAATGAGTGGTTGAGTAAAGTTTGATTCTGCATAAAAATTTTAAGTAAATATACCAAGCGATTAGAAATCGCGGCTACACAAACGAAGTCCGCCTACGCGGACTCGAAGAATTTGAAACCCACAGAGGTGGGTTTTGTTTGTATAGCCGCGTTCGCGTCAGCGTGCCGGAGGCTCTATTCCATTCGCCAGGGCTTCATGAACAGCTCTTAAAATAGAGCTAAAGCCCTCACTACAAACCTTTTACTATTCACGCCCATCTACTTAGAATTTTTGCCAATTTCATCTACACTTTCATTATTTTTCACCAAAATCATCAAACAGAAACAACTAGCAGCTAGCTTGATTAAGCTCAAAGCTTCGCTTTTTAGTACAATAAAAGCGCCTAATCCGATAAGAATAAAAGGCACAAAATTATTAATATAGCCAGTCAATATATCAGCTATTACTTTGTAGTGAGTTAATTTATATGCCGCATAACACCAAATTCCTAACAATATAAAAAATATTCCGATAATTACCACAAAACTCTCTAAGTTGCTGCTAGCAAATAAAGGCACGTAGACACTAATATTATCGCTACCATTGGCAAGTGTAACGGCTGCTACACTGTAACTTTGGGGAGAAAAAAAACTCGTAATTGTTGATGTCTCAGCCTCTTCTGTCGTAGCAACAACTTCTTTTGATGAATCTTCTTCCCGATTCACCAAACTACTGATACCTATGGACATTGGTAATAAACCAAGTAATCCAATCCAGTTTTTAGATAATATTAAACCGCCAAATAAACCAGGAAGACTAAGGATTAGCAGAACTGTAAAACCTAAAAACTGACCAGCAACTATATGCCGAGGACGAAGGCTAGTATTTATTTGCGAAAAAAACAATAATAAAATGACAATATCATCAATATTAGTGGCAATGAACGCAATTGCCCCTGTAGTAATTGCAGTAACTAATTCGTTCATATTTTACAGCAGTTTCTAGGTCTTTAGACTGATCAGATCAGGAATGGGTATTAAAAAGTAGTGTAGTTTAATTACTTGAAAGGTTAATTTGCTATGGTGAGAAATCGTAGGTTCTAAAAATCCAGCATGAGTAAGTTAGGGACAGTCTTCAGTGAAGGGATAATTGCCTTCATAGCCACTAACATAGATGACATCATTATCTTGTTAATATTTTTTTCACAGATAGATGTTAATTTTCGGCGGCGGCATATCTTACTCGGTCAATATCTGGGTTTTTCAGCCATTATCATCGCTAGCTTACCAGGATTTTTTGGTGGATTGGTCATACAGCGAGAATGGATAGGATTACTAGGACTGCTACCAATAGCAATTGGTATTCAACAATTAATATATAGAAAAGAAGAAACTATAACAGTTCAGACAGTCAGTAGTGATTTTAATCAACCTACGCCTACTAACCCGTTATTGTCTTTTATTTTGAGTGTTTTGCACCCCCAAACCTATAAAGTGGCAGCAGTAACCATCGCTAATGGTGGTGACAATATTAGTATATATATCCCTTTGTTCGCTGGTCATGACCTTGCCAGCTTGGGAATAATTTTAGGTATATTTTTTATCATGGTAGGGGTTTGGTGTGCGATCGCTTATTTTTTAAGTCGTCAACCTACCATTGCTTATATTTTAAGTCGCTACGGTAAAGCTGCTGTACCTTTTGTGTTAATCGGCTTGGGTCTGTTCATTATGTATGAGCGAGGTACATTCACTCTACTACCTTGGGTGAGAAGTTAATCAATGTTGGATGTTGGATGTTGGATTTGGGATCTAAAATCTCAATTTGCTTACACTTGATGAACTAATTTCCAACTCACCATCATCAAAATGGCGTAAATAATAAACCGTAGTGGGCGCTGGGGAGCTACTTGGCAGATTTTAGCACCTAGCAGAACTCCTGGTACAGAGCCGAGCCAGATAGGTATTACTAAATTCCAATCAACTGTTCCCAGGCTGAGATGACCAAGGGCTGTAAACAGCAGTAAAATTGCTGCGTGTGAGATATCAGTACCCACTAACTTCCGTGCATCTAAACGGAAAAACCCAATCAGCACTAGGGCAAACATTGAACCTGATGAGACGCTAGTTAGACCAACTAAACAGCCTAAAATGGCCCCCAAAGTGATTGTTAGGAAGCGGCCAAAGTTAGTTTCTAAGTCTAACTTTGGTAGTTCGGGTAAGTTGAATTTGGGTAAAAAAGTCAATAACAACAATTGCACTAGTGCTAACGCTGTGACTAGCAAAATCATCACACCAAGCAAACGGAGCAAGATGTTATCCAGATTATAATCACCTGTACGTTTAAGAAAGTGCAAAATTCCCACTCCAAACAGTGAGCCTGGAACACTCCCGAATGCCAGCCATTTGACAACTTCTATATCCAGAGTTTTCTGTTCCCAATGCTTAACGCTACCAACAATCTTCATCAATGTGGCAGCTACAACATCAGAACTCACTGCGATGGAAGGCGGAACCTGAAAAACAAAAATCAACATTGGGGTAATGAGAGAGGCTCCGCCAATTCCCGTCAAACCAACTATGATGCCAACGAAGAAGCTTAAGAATGGTAGTGATAAATAGTGCATACTCTTTGGGGGTTTGAGAAAGTCAGCTAGAACTTCACTACTAGAGAGCAATAACTCAGCCGAACTACAGCCCAGTGATAGAGCTAGTCATGGCAAATTATTGTGTTTCTCAAAGGATGAGTGACACAAAGAAAGGTTTATCTAGCTAAAAATTAGGGCAGAGAATTACTAGACAACTTAAAACCTGTCTGAAAGTTTTTGGAAGTATGACAACTGACATTTAGCTGAAACAGACTTTTATAACTGCTTATGGGTCAGTTGTTTTACTAAATCAACTTCTTACTGGTTTTTTTACGGTTTTACATGTAAAAGCCGGTAAAGCTATGTACTTACCGTATTTTACTTGTAAACACGAGCAAACGTCTAGCGTATTCGTTTTGTATATCGCTATATTCTCTGGATAATACACCGCAAGTCTAATGACTCATGGAAAATTTTGTTTTTTACAACCCCGTCAAAATCCTGTTTGGCAAAGCTCAAATCGCCAATATTACTGCTGAAACTTCTGTTGATGCTCAAAAAAACATCTCATTACCTACAGTGGAGGTAGCATCAAAACTAACGGCGTTTATAACCGAGTGAAGTCTGCGTTGTTTGGACTACAAAAAACACTTGACTTACAAGCATGTATAGTGATATAAACAAACAGACCAATTGGTCTGTAATTTTTAATCAATAAACTACACGACTTCCTACTCTAATAAATCGCTGTAATGTCCAAAGGCGAAGCAACAAAAAGTAGAATTCTCCATCAAGCAGCCGAACTGTTTAACCAACAGGGGTATGCAGGCTCATCAATGTCAGACATCATGCGTGTGACTGGATTGCAAAAAGGAGGAATTTATAATCACTTTCAAAGCAAAGACGATCTCGCATTACAGGCTTTTGATTTTGCGATCGCTCGTATTAAACAGCATATTAGATTTGCATTGCGAAGCAAACGCCATGCAGTAGAACGCCTGCAAGCAATCATTGAGGTATTTAGTAGCTTCGCAGAAAATCCACCTATCAAAGGAGGGTGCCCACTGCTGAATACTGCTGTGGAAAGCGATGATGCTCATCCGGCGTTGCGGGAACGCGCTCAACAGGCGATGAACTCTTGGCTGCATCTAATTCGTCGAATTATTGAAACGGGAATTGCCAAGGGTGAAATTCGCTCTGAAGTAAGTGCTGATGAAATTGCCACCATTGTAATTGCAACGCTAGAAGGGGCCATAATGATGAGTAAGCTTTATGGAGATTCAATTCACATGCACAGGATAATTAATCACCTGAATCAATACTTGGAAACTCACCTTTAAATGTATGGTACAAATCAAAGTATATTCTTTAGCAGACAAATTAAATCCTATTAAAACGGAGCTATCAAATGTAATCCATACCTCCCTCATAGAGGTTTTACAGATTGCCCCTGAAAAAAGATTTCACCGTTTTTTCCCACTGGATAAATCAGATTTTTACTATCCATCTGATAGAACAGACAATTATCTGGTTATCGAAATTAGTATGTTTGAGGGACGCTCAGTGGAAACAAAAAAAGAGTTGATTCGCCTACTGATTAAAAATATTAATGAAAAATTCAATATTCCTATATACGATATTGAAATCACAATTTTTGAAACGCCCAAATCTAACTGGGGTATTAGAGGGGTACCTGGCGACGAGTTAACCTTAAACTACAAAGTAGAAGTTTGAAATTGTTGTAGGTAATGGGTTATTAGGCAATTAATAATTACCCATGCTTGAAAAGAGTAAAATTTTTTCTATTTTTACAGACCGATCGGTTTTAAAGTATCAAGAGAAATAATGCTAGTAAATAACAGTTTGCACAGACCATTAGAAGTAGTATTAGAAATTCCTGTAAGAACATACGACATTGACTTTATGGGAATCGTAAGCAATATTGTATATATCAGATGGTTAGAGGATTTACGTTTAAAGTTTTTAGATGAACATTGGCACCTCAATCAACAAATTGATCAAGGATATGCACCTGTTCTAGCTGGAACTGAAATTGAATATAAACGCCCAATAAAAATTATTGACCAAGTAATTGGACGTTTATGGCTAAGTAATTTAGGACGATTGAAGTGGACTGTACAAGCTGAAATTTTCTCTAATAATGAGTTAGCAGCAGTAGCTAGTCAAAAGGGTGCTTTTGTCAGTTTACAAAATAGTCGTCCTATTCCTATTCCAGAGGAATTAAAGAATAAATATTTAGAGCATCAAAAAGGAAATCTGAAAGACTATTCATAAAGTAATACTCTTGGGTTAAGACTTTATCCTCCCTAACCTTCCTTAAAAAGAAGGGAACTAGAGGAAGCCTTTTTAAGGTGAGTCAGGCGCAGCAAATTTTCTGACTTCCCTAATCTTAAAAGAAGCTTTAAGTTACCATATATTTAAGAACATGAGGAGTGAAGAAAATTTCTTCTCATCACTCCTCATCAGCTACTCCTTACACTTGCCTCAAGTACATCACTAAACTGTTGTATGAAACCTCTAACTAAAGATGCACATTATTGTTAAATAAAAAAGTATCTATCTAAACAAATACTATGGAGATACAATCCTTACACAGTATATAGTAATCTGCTTTGATTTTTGTTCGCATAGTGTAGTCTAGCCATACTTACGTGGGTAGGCAAGAGGCAATAGAAAAGAAGGCTTTTTGAGTTGTACAGGGTTTTTTCAATAATCAAATATGAGCTTTATATCTTGATCAAGCTTATTGCTAGTTATCAAGCATCATTATAAAAAAATGTAGCTAGGCATAATTAAAAATATAATAAAATCCTAGTTTGTAGTAAGCAATGAATCGCTCATGGAAAGGTTTATCAGGACTAAAGTCATTACTACAAACTTGAATTTATTTACACCTACTTATTTAAACAGTCAGAGGTTATTTTCAACACAGTAATTTACTTAGCACCAGTCAATATATTTTCGATATCCGCTAGCTGTACAACTCCTGAAAAAGTTGGACTATTAATGACAAAGAAAGGTGTGCCGGAAACACCCAACTTCTCTGCTAATTGGATATCTTTTGTAATTGCAGGAGTAGCAAGAGTAAGATCGCGTTTAAATTTACTTAAATCTAGATTCAGTTTTTTAGCAATATCTAAATATAACGCTTTACCTAGTTGCTTTTGATTAGTAAATAGCGCATCATGATATTCCCAAAATTTGCCCTGTTGATATGCTGCCCAAGCTGCTGCTGCCGATGGTAATGCTTCAGCATGAATTGAAATTAGTGGTAAATTCTTATAAACTAATTTTACTTTATCGGGATATTTTGCTAACAATTGTTTCAATGTTTTATGCGCCTCGGCACAGTAGGGACATTGAAAATCGGAAAATTCTATTAGCACAGTTTTTGATTGAGTTGAACCTGTGGTGGGAGACTCACCAATCACTGTTTGAGGATTGGTCTTTAAATCTTGTAAAAATGCTTGCTGTGCTTGCTTGAGTTTCTGTTGTTGCTGCTGCTGATAAACTTGAACAGATTCAATAATTGCCTCTGGATGTTCGCGGATAATTTGTAAGACTTGCTGTTCTAATTGCGGATCAATCCGGCTAGCAGCTTGTGCAGGAAATGACCAGGTGATAACTAAACAGAGCAGACTTATTGCTGCCCAAGTACGCATATACTGAATGAATGGGCTAAACGAATCAAAGAATTTACTCATAGAAAAACTCATAAATATTTTTTGTCTAACTTTATAGACGCGCAGTTGCTTCGACTTCAAAGTACGCTTCAAGGAAAAATCCCATCATCAAAGTTATGAAAATTCCCTTTTTACTGATTAAAAAGATCCAGCGATCATCCCAACAAGTAAAATAAAACCAATCCACACGTTTTGCCGGAACATCTTACCATAAACAGAATTAGGTAAATCTCGCTGTCTTAATCGCAGAGATTGCCAAACCCATCCCATAGTAGCAACTGCAAGGCTAATCCAGAAGGCTAAGTGCAGATTTATGAGTAAACCTAACCAAGCCAATAACAAGATTGTGCCAGCAAAGAAAATTCCAATAGCTACAGGGGCATAATTCCCAAAAAATAGGGCGCTTGAATTAACACCAATGCGGCGATCGTCTTCCTTGTCGCTCATGGCATAAACTGTATCAAATCCCAATGTCCACAGTACAGTCGCGCCCCAAAGTAACCAAGTTGGTTGAGTGATGGTTTGAGTAACTGCACTCCAGCTAATCAACACCCCAAAACCCCAAGCGATGGAAAGTACCAGTTGCGGTACAGGAAACACTCGCTTTGCGCCTGGATAAAGGACAATTACGGGCACTGCTGCCACACATAACCAGAAACTTAGGGGGTTAAGGTAAAGGGCCAGGATAGCTGCACATGCTAGTGATACGATCGCAACTACAATCCCAACTTTCACAGACAAAGCGCGAGAAGCGAGGGGGCGATCGCGTGTTCTCTCCACTTCTGGATCGATATCCCGATCCCATAAATCATTGACAACACATCCCGCCGCACTCGTGGCCAGAGTACCCAATATAATTACACCAACCAGAGGTAAAGGCGGTTTCCCAGAAGCTGCTAAAAACACTGCCCAAAGAGCCGGAATCATTAAAATTAACCGTCCTTCTGGTTTATGCCAGCGTAAAAGCCGGATAATTACAAGCCAAACTGGTAACTGGGGGCGTTCTGGCATCGTTAACATAGAAATCAACAAATAACTTTAGATAGATGAATTCACACATCTTTACATCTATAGAATAACGTTATTTGTTATTTGTAAAAACATCACCCAAAGTGGCAACTTTAAATATCTTTTAATAGTCGCTAGCGTTAGACGCATTAGGGTGAATATACTTAGCTCAGTTGCCCTTGACGAAACTGAGTTGCGATTGCTGAGTATTTTTTAATTTACTCAGCACTCAGTTTGAGTAAGTACATTGCAATTAATATCAGTGCCAGCTACCCCGACATACCACCGTTTGCCATCATTTCTTATAAAGAGAGAAAACTAGATGCAGAATTTAGTTTCGGCTAGCTGGGAGAGTTCTGCAACTCAACCACCTAAGCAACATCGGATTATTGCTGCCATTGACCTGGGAACAAATTCTCTACACATGGTAGTAGTCAAAATTGACCCGACGCTACCAGCCTTTAGCATTATCGCCAGAGAAAAAGAAACTGTAAGACTTGGCGATCGCAATCTTACCACTGGAGAACTCAAACCAGAGATCATTAAAAAGGCGATCGCTGCTTTAGGACGCTTTCAAGAAGTTGCCAAAACCATCAATGCTGAAACAATCATTGCTGTGGCGACTAGTGCCGTGCGCGAAGCCCCCAATGGTAAAGATTTTTTGTACAGGGTAGAAACGGAATTGGGTTTAAGCGTTGACTTAATTTCTGGTCAAGAAGAAGCGCGACGAATCTACCTTGGCGTGCTGTCGGGGATGGAATTTCACAACCAACCCCATACTATTATTGATATTGGCGGTGGTTCCACAGAAATAGTTTTGGGCGATAGTCACCAAGCGCGGACTCTCACCAGTACCAAAGTCGGTGCAGTGCGACTCACTAGCGAGTTAATCACTACCGATCCCATCAGCAACGCGGAGTTTCTGTATCTGCAATCCTATACACGCGGTATGTTAGAACGTTCCGTGGATGAGGTATTAGCAAATTTCCAACCTGGAGAATCTCCCCGTTTAGTGGGTACATCTGGCACGATTGAAACTCTGGCGATGATTCATGCACGAGAAAAATCGGGTGTTATTCCTTCTACTCTTAATGGCTACCAGTTTAGTCTTAAAGACTTGCGAGAATTGGTAAATCGCTTGCGGAAACTGAGTAATTCCGAAAAGGCTGCGATTCCTGGTATGCCAGATAAACGGTCTGAAGTTATACTGGCTGGCGCAGTAATATTACAGGAAGCGATGACCCTTTTAGGCAGTGAATCGATCACTGTTTGCGAACGCTCTTTAAGGGAAGGTGTAATTGTAGACTGGATGTTAAGCCACGGTTTAATTGAAGATAAGCTGCGTTACCAAAGTTCAGTTCGGGAACGGAATGTTTTAAAAATCGCTAATAAATACCACGTTAACTTAGAGTATAGCGATCGCGTCGCCAAATTTGCCAAGAGTTTATTTGATCAAACTCAAGGTACGTTACATCACTGGGGATCTGACGAGCGACAACTGCTATGGGCAGCTGCAATATTACACAATTGCGGTCATTATGTCAGTCATTCGTCTCACCACAAGCACTCTTATTATCTAATTCGCAATGGTGAATTACTTGGTTATACAGAAACTGAGATTGAAATCATAGCCAACTTAGCACGTTATCATCGCAAATCGCCGCCCAAGAAAAAACATGAAATTTACCAGAGTCTGCTGACTAAAGAGCAGTGCCAAATGGTTAGTCAATTAAGTGCAATCCTAAGATTAGCGGTGGCACTAGATAGACGACAAATTGGTGCGATATCTCAAGTGCAATGTGAGTATTATCAACAACTTCGACAGGTAAACCTGCTAATTTTTCCATCTCAAGCTGATGATGACTGTGCTTTAGAACTTTGGAGTTTAGATTATAAAAAAGGAGTGTTTGAGGAAGAATTTGGAGTTAAATTAGTAGCAAGTTTAGAAAAACCTTTTAGAAAAATTTAAGGTTGTTAAATTGTTTTAGAAAGTAGTAGCGTGGCAAGACTAAAGGTGAAGTAGAGCGCAACCCAACATATATAAAAATGTTGGCTTTGGCAAAGCCTCCAACGCCACTTGCTACAACGCGGGAAACCCGCGCAACGCATTGGCTCCCCAACCTACAATTTTTTTGCAACATTTTAGCCTTGCCGCTCCAGTAGGGTGCGTTAACGCAGTGTAACGCACCTGTTACAAAACAAGATTTTGCAGTTAAAGAAGAATTCAGCAGTCAGAATCAAGATACTCTCTACGAGATGCCCCGTGTAGCTTGCTCATTTGCAGGCTTTACGATACGCCATCCCTTTTTTCGGTCAGAATTTATTCATAATTCTGACTCCTGACTCCTGACTCCTGAATTCTATTTTGATAAAGATGGTTTCAGAATTAAAGTAAACTTCATCTCTGATTTTGGCATCCTACTTAAGGAGCAATTTATAAAGTGTCCTAAGAAGCATTTAAAAATTAAAATTAGTAATTAGAATATAGTCAACAATCTATTTAATAGGTTATGTTGCTATTAGATACCTAAGCCGGGAAAACTTAGGTATCTTTCTATAATAGAAAATCTCAAGAAAGCAGTTGAGACTGCATGTTTTTCTGCATTAAACCGCTTCAGGTGTAGAGAAGCAAGTCCTTTGCTCATCTGAGGGCGCGACACAGATATAAAAAAAGGAAAATACTGAACTTTTTGAAAAATTGCCTAATTTACATTTAGAAGATTGGAGTATATCTTAATTTATCTCAAGCCTAAATGAACCGATTTGTTTACAGTAAAAAACTTCAGAGCAATATATTAACTTCCGATTATTCTCTGGCTGAATTTAAAATTTCAAGCGAATTGCTACTTTTTTGAGCCCATCATTGGAATCAAGAATATAACCATATTATACATACAAACAGTGCTATCTGCTTGATTTTAAGCATTTGTGTTTGTTAACTGATCAAGCTTTTTCAAGCTATCTGTCTAATTAAAAACATATTCAACCACCTGTAACCTAAGCTACACCTGAGTATTCTTCCCTGATCATTGAGACGCTACACGATGTTGTAAAGCACCCGCCAGAAGCGATCGCAAAACTACATAATTCGGTAAAATTGGGTAAAGCAATTTTTGTGCTTGTTAAACAAAGGCATCAGCAAATCCATGCAACTGAAACTCAGTGCATCTCGACTTCCCTTCGCCCCTCTTTTGTTAATTGCGCCCTTTTTCCTATGGGGGACGGCAATGGTAGCCATGAAAGGAGTGATACCCCACACCACACCGCTATTCATGGCGGGAGTGCGCCTGATACCAGCAGGGATGTTAATTCTGATTGCAGCAGCATTCATGGGTAAACCCCAGCCCAAGGGTTGGGCTGCATGGCTGTGGATTGCCTTATTTGCCCTCATAGATGGGACTTTATTTCAAGGCTTTTTGGCTGAAGGATTAGTCAGAACCAGCGCAGGGTTAGGGTCTGTAATGATTGACTCGCAACCCTTGGCAGTAGCATTGCTATCGTTGTGGCTATTCCAAGAACACATTGGTTTTTGGGGATGGCTAGGGTTAGGTTTGGGAGTCACAGGCATTAGTTTAATTGGCTTACCTGATGAGTGGATTTTACATATTCTCGACTCAGGCGCAAATATCACAATTGGCAACTGGCAAGACTTGTTTGCTAGCGGTGAGTGGTTGATGCTATTGGCAGCCTTATCAATGGCTGTGGGAACAGTGTTGATTCGGTTTGTTTGTCGGTATGCTGACCCAGTAACCGCTACGGGATGGCACATGATTTTGGGGGGATTACCACTATGGGGGATTTCGTCAGTTGTCGAATCTCAGCAGTGGGAAAATCTGGGAGGATCTGATTTAGTGGCTTTGAGTTATGCTACTGTTTTTGGCAGTGCGATCGCCTACGGGTTATTCTTCTACTTTGCCTCTAGTGGCAGTCTTACTAGTCTTAGTTCTCTTACCTTCCTTACACCCGTCTTTGCCCTATTATTCGGCAATCTCTTTCTCTCAGAAGTCCTCAGTCCGGTGCAGTGGGTAGGTGTTTTCCTCACTTTAATTAGCATCTATCTCATTAACCAACGTGATGCTTTAGGAGCGCAAAACGACACACTTACTGTCGGCGAAATAGCTAATATAAAGCAACCAGTTTTAGATTCATCTGCTAAAAAATTGAACCCTGTAAGCCTAGCAGTTAGAAAATCTGAACCAGAAATTTAACCCTAACTCGTTAAGTATAGGTGAGGGTGATTAGAGACAACACCCAATGCCCAATGACAGTTAACATTTTGTCATCTAGAAGGTATTGTGGTATCGAAGACTTCAAAAGCACGTTCAGGCTGAAACTTTCAATATGAGGCTATGCCGTTCCTCAATTCTGATATTTACCTGTTTTTCTTGCGTGGGTTTTTACCCAAATCGTGCAAGTACAGCCATACCTAACCTAGCGCCTGAAATTTTAGAACTGGCACAAGCTAGTTCGACAGTTACCGCTAGTCCGGCTGTATTAAGATATGGTAGTCAAAAATCAGATGTGCAGAGATTACAAACCCAATTAAAACAGTTGGGATACTACAATGGCTTGATAGATGGACAGTACAACGCTAGTACAGAAATCGCTGTAGCTAAATTCCAGAAAGCAAAGGGTTTAAAAGTAGATGGACTTGCTGGTCTAACAACTAGGAGGAGGCTGCAAGCAGCTTTAGTTGCCAAAAATCAGACCGTCACTTCTCCAATAGTCACTTTTCCTAATCCAACTCCCACCAAACCGACTGCAAAACCCAAGCCACCTGAGAAAGGTTTCATCTGGTGGTTTATATTTGCCATCGGAGTTTTAGGAAGTATTGGCGCACTTATTTACCTGATGAGGTGGTTTCGTCAGATTAAACAAGTGCAAAAGTCCGAAATATCAGATACTAAAAGTTTGAGTGAAGCTAACAAAAAAACGATGATACCACCCCCACCAGAGACTGTAACTAGTCCAGAAACAGCTACGCCGCCGCTATCCACACAATTACTACTACCAGAAAAAACTTCCCGGCTTGCTAAACTCAATATCGTTGACGAATTAATTCAAGACTTACGCAGTTCTGACCCAACGAAGCGACGCAAGGCTATTTGGGATTTGGGTCAGCAGGGAGATTCGCGGGCAATTCAACCAATGGTTGACCTAATGATTGATGCTGATTCTCAAGAAAGCAGCTTGATTTTGGCAGCTTTGGCAGAAATTGGTATCCGCACACTCAAACCGATGAACCGGGGTTTAGCAATTTCAATGCAAGATGAAAGTCCCCAAGTACGGCAAAATGCGATCCGAGACTTGACGCGCATTTATGACATGATGGGTCAAATGAGTCAGATGTTGCGCCATGCATTAGAAGACCCAGATGCCGAAGTACAAGCAACAGCACGATATGCTTTAACACAGATGAATCGAATGCGTGGCTTACCGGAACAACAAGGTTTACCAGAAAATTCACACAACGATGTACGAGAATAAGCCTAAAAATATTTCAACTGAATTTGGATATTAGTGTTTGGGCCTGCCACTAAAAATGCTGCTTCGCTAAATTTGGGCGCACCTGTGCGAATTTCTGGATTTCTGGAAAATCCAAAGCCTTCTTTTGGTACACCAAAAACATTACTGTTGAGAATGCGGTCATTATTTTGATCGTGGAAGACAGCAACGGCATAATTACCTGCTTTCAAGTTCTCAAAGGTAATGGATAAGGGACTGTCAGTAATCTTGGTACACTGCTTTTGTAAGCCGCGATCGCGATCGCTAGGAAATCCTTCACTACTAGCAAATATACTGGTACAGACTTGTCCTTCTTTATTCTTTAAGCCATCAATTTCTAGGGTAAGTTTACCGTTAAAATTTGCCTTGGCACTCAACGACCATGCCAGATTTCCCACAATAGCCAATAGCAGCATACCAACTCTCAATTCTCTAGCCATAAAATCTTCACAGAATAAAATAAGTTTTCAATCAGGCATTTCGTGAAATAGGATCGCTAAATTATTGAAGAAGGCAGGAGGCAGAACGAACAATTGGGCGGGGATTCAGACCCGTGTTCCCTTTGGTTACGGGCTTCAACGCTGGAGTCAGCATTCCCTTCTGCCCTCTGCCTTTTTTAATAAGGTAGAAAGCGGGAAAAGCACAAGGTATAAAACCGCTTACTTTTCCCCGCTTGGACACAGAATTTGACGGAATCAGTTTAATCTATAAGACTCATATTTGATTTTTGAAAAAACCCCGTGCAACTCGAACAGCCTTTTTTTATGCTGCCTATTAACTAGTATGTCTATGCAACGCTGCGCGAACAAAAATCAAAGCAGGTTACTAGACTAATGCTGTGTTGGTAGCTCGGATTAGGAATATTCCAGAGGTTAAACCAAAGAAATAAATATTTCTCCTAAAGTCTCCCAATTGAGCTTTCTTCTTCAGAAAATCCAGTTGCATCACCTTCTTTGAGAAATCCACTATAGGCTTCCATACCGTGTTCACCGATATCCAAACCTTCTAATTCCTCTTCTTTGGATACTCTGATACCTAAAGTAGCTTTCAGTGCCAACCAAAAAATACTACTGAGTAAAACAGTGAAACCACCTACTGAGACAACGCCCAGCAACTGAACACCGAACTGTCCAAAGCCACCACCTGCAAATAAACCTTTTGCTGGGCCAAGTGTATCGCCATACCAGGAATAAACACCAGGGCCAACAGACCATAGTCCTACTGCGAGAGTTCCCCAGGTACCACAAACTAGGTGAACTGAGGTAGCTCCCACTGGGTCATCAATGCCAAGTTTATCAAAGAATGTTACAGAGAAAACTACCAGTATCCCAGCAATCAAGCCAATGAGTAAAGAAGCAGGAATACTTACGTAAGCACAAGATGCTGTAACACCAACCAAGCCAGCCAAAATACCATTGATAATCATTGACAGATCTGGTTTACCTAAGTAGAACCAAGCTGTAATGGTAGCAGCAATTCCACCAGCAGCACCAGCCATGTTAGTGGTGACAGCAATGTGACTGATTGCACTAGGATCGGCAGCCATCACAGAACCTGGGTTGAAACCAAACCAACCCAACCACAGGATCAGACAGCCCAAAGTGGCAATACTCATGTTGTGACCAGGCATAGCCACAACTTGCCTATCTTGATATCTACCAAGGCGGGGCCCAAGAAATGCTGCTCCCATCAAAGCTGCCCAACCACCTACGGAGTGAACCACCGTAGAACCGGCAAAATCCCAAAAGCCTCTGTCTGCTAGCCAACCAGTTCCCCAAATCCAGTGTCCGGTAATGGGGTAGAGAATACCTACAAGTAAGAGGCTAAAAATTAGGAAGTCAACAAACTTAATCCGTTCGGCTACTGCACCAGAAACGATTGTTGCTGCTGTCCCAGCAAACACTAGCTGGAATAAAAACTTGGCACTTAGGGGTACACCTGTCCAACTAATGGCACTGAAAACGCCTTTATAGGCTTCTCCTGTGGCGGGACTGTTATCTGCTCCTCCTAAGAAAAACCCATTCAATCCAATGAAGTCATTGCCATCACCGAACATTAAGCCAAAACCGATTACCCAAAATGCAACGCTGGACAAAGCAAATACAATCAAGTTTTTGGAAAGAACGTTGACAGCGTTTTTCTGGCGACAAAAGCCGGTTTCTAACATACAAAAACCAGCATTCATGAAGAACACTAAAAAGGCTGCGATCGCAACCCACAGGGTATCAAGAGCAACTTTAAGTTCTGCTGTCGTTGGCCCTGCGGCTGGAGCTTGGGCAACTGCGGCATAACCCCAACCCAAAACAATCAGACAAGCTATAGGTAAGCAGGCTTGCCAACTGGGAGAGAGCCGCTTAATGGCTTGATTAAATAGCTTGACTTTTGAGTTGGACTGTGAATTTACAGCGTAATTTCTTGCAAACAAACGCCTATTTTTTGTTTTCGATTTTTGTTTGTACATCAACTTGAGCATTATCCTCTAAACCATCCTTAAAAACAGGAAAAAACTAACGGAAGAAGTAAAAGCCACTGGTTTTTTATATTTTCTCCTTAGACCATTTGTTTCCAAACCAGAAAATCAAATAACCTTAGTAGGAGTTTAGAAAACTATTGGTACATCTGTAAATCTTTTTTGGAAGTCTTCTTAAGAAATTATTATGTCCTTTCTCAAAAAGTCAAGTTTCCTTTACTTAAACTTTAAACATTGCCAAAAAATTATTTGCATGACTATAGAAATTCTCTAAAAATATCATCATAATTATCAATAAAAATAGGGTAGATATTCGGAAATAATCTATGACAATTTACTTTAACTACTGTACAATGACTATTTTTCTTTTGAAAGCGTTATTCTTGGCTCTATTCGCTCTCGAAAGCTCCTATTTCCGAAGTCTTAGTATTATTTTTTTATTCGAGCGCATAAACATCAGTCCATACTGATTCGGCGTGTTTATAAGCATCGATCCCAATGCGATCGGCTTCGGGATGGACAAAAAACTCTGATTAGAAAATATATAAACATCCTTTCACAGAAATTATGAGACTACTTATTGTTTTACCTTCAGTGAATTTATTCCTAAATGGATAAATTTGAATGATTCTCTATTGACTGTAACCAAAAAACTGTATCATAAAATACATTTTCTAGTTAAATTGTGCAAAATAGCTTCTGATGCAACAAATAAAGCAACTATATCCTTTATGATTAAGTATTTTCCGATCTCGATATCGGGAAATACTTAATTTCGTTAATTTTTTATACTAAAAGTTAATTATTCGTTACTTTCTTGGTATCTACGTTGAAAATTCAGTAATTCTCCTTTAAAGCGATTACTGGTTGTATTGATAATTAATCTCTGCAATAAAAAATGTATTAAAAATAACGCATATTTCTGAGATAGCGGATTAGTCGAGCTATTTACAGGAGAAGTAAATCTGGTTATAAGTATAAACTTATAGGCGATCGCTACAGATAGCCCTTTTCAAGTAATTGAAGTACACTACTCCCTATTTCACGTGAGTTAAACAAAATTGTAGTGCTAAACAAGATTAACAAATCTAATTTCCTTCAACAAACTGGGTTTAGAGTACCTGTAATATGGGAGACTTGGCAATATTCCCTATAAATCAGATTTAAGATGAGTAACACAATTTCGGATATCGCAGTCAAGACCATCAACGGTGAGGATAAACAATTAAACGACTATACCGGGAAGGTGGTCTTAATTGTGAATGTGGCTTCCTACTGTGGTTATACTTCTCAATATGACGGGTTAGAAAAGTTGAACCAGAAGTATGGCGAAGCAGGATTAAAGATTTTGGGGTTCCCCTGCAACGATTTTGGAGCGCAGGAACCAGGAAGCAATGAAGAAATTGTGCAATTCTGCACAAGTAAATATGGTGTTACCTTTGAACTATTCGATAAAGTCCATGCAAAAGGCTCACAGCAGCATCCACTTTATGAGCGACTTACCAAAGCCGTTGAGCCAACAGGAACTATTGCTTGGAACTTTGAAAAATTTTTAGTTAATAAACAAGGTGAAGTGATAGCTAGATTTAATAGTAGTGTGCAACCCAATTCACCAGAAATAATTGCCATAATTGAAAAAGAACTAGCAAAATAGTCATTAGTCACTAAGTCAAAATTTTTGTACTATTGACTGTTAGCTCTGGACGGTTAAATTTATTTACGCCCAGTTCCTTAATTTGAGAATAGTGTCTCAACTAGTAGTTTAATTTATTTGTGTTTAATTTGTCATGAATGTCGCAATTATTGGTTGTGGTTATGTTGGTTATCAAGTTGCTGAATATTGGCAGCAAACAATGAATTTTTTTGTCACCGCAACCACAACTTCCTCTGATCGTGTCTCTACACTACAATCAGTATCCCAAAGAGTTGTCGTTACCTGCGGAAATGACCTAGATAGTCTAAAATCAGTTTTGCACAATCAAGATGTTGTACTTTTGAGTGTTGGTGCAAAAGGTGCAGATTTTTATGAAGAAACTTATCTAAAAACTGCCCAAAATTTAGTTTCATGCTTGCAGCAAATTCCGAGTGTGAAACAATTAATATATACAGGTAGTTATGCAGTATATGGTGACAGAAACGGTGTATGGGTAGATGAGGAAACACCACTTGCACCCGCTAATTTAAATGCCCAAATTCTCCGCAAAACAGAGGACATATTATTATCAGCATCTAGCGAAAATCTCCGCGTTTGTATCTTCCGCTTAGGAGGAATATATGGCCCCGGTAGAGAACTTTTGAAAATATTTAGTAGATATTCGGGTACAAACCGTCCCGGCGGCGAGGATATCACAAATTGGATTCACCTGGATGATATTGTTGCTGCAATAGAATTTGCCCGTCATCGTCGTTTGCAAGGGATTTATAATCTAGTAGATGATGCACATCTTACCAGCCGAGACTTGCTAGATAGTCTATTTGAAAAACATAATTTACCCAAAGTTATATGGGATACTTCTATTAAGAGTACTCGCCCATATAATGCTTGGGTATCGAATGAAAAGCTGAAAGAGGCTGGATACCAGTTAATTCATCCACAGATGATTTTTTAGCAAGTATTATAACTAGGAATTATGCAACCCTCTGCTGTGACTAATACAACTAATTTGACAGCATCTCCTCGCCAGTTTTACACTTGGCAGAATTATCGTTGCGCCTATGAAGTTCATCAACCAACTAACACAACATCTGAGGGTATTCCCTTACTGTTGATTCATCCTATTGGTGTTGGATTGTCGCGACAATTTTGGCAGCGATTTTGTCATGAATGGTATAATTCAGGTCAGCGTAATACCATTTACAACCCTGATTTACTAGGATGTGGTGAGAGTGATATGCCTCATCTGGCTTATACTCCTAGTGATTGGGCAGAACAGTTGCAGTACTTTTTACAAACAGTAGTACGGCAACCTGTCATTGTAGTTGTACAAGGGGCATTATTACCAGTTGCGGTCGCATTAGTCCAAAAGGAATCGAACTTAATTTCCAAGCTTGTACTTGCTGGCCCTCCAACGTGGGCTTTGATGACAAAGAAACCACCAGAATGGCAACAAAAATTTCTTTGGAATGTGTTAGATTCTCCTTTTGGGATTCCTTTTTATCGCTATGCACGCACTCCTAAATTTTTACGTTCTTTCTCAACTCGTCAACTATTTGCTTCTGAGAGTGCTGTAGATGCAGAGTGGTTAAATACATTAGTTGCAGGTGCAGAAAATCCTGCTAGTCGTCATGCAGTGTTTTCTTTTTTAGCCGGGTTTTGGCGACAGGATTATACTAATTTTATGGCCTCAATTCACCAACCAACATTAGCGGTTGTTGGGGAAACTGCATCGAGTATTAGCCAAAATAATAGAAAAGAAACGCCAGACGATCGCTTGGCTAACTACCTCGCCTGTTTTCCTCAAAGTAGAGGTATAAAAATAAATGGGCGTAATGTTTTGCCTTATGAATCCACTGCTGAATTTGTAGCAGCGATCGCACCATTTATTAACGAAGTCTCTTAGCTGATTGATAGTTACATTATACTAGTTCTCCCATGCTAGGTTATGACTGGAATTGATTACTTGAGGAAGCAAGAACATGGTAACGAATCGCCGAGGACAAAGAGTTCCTAATGTAACTTTTCATACTCGTAAGGATAACCAGTGGGTGGATGTAACAACCGAGCAATTGTTTGCTGATAAGACAGTGGTTGTCTTCTCCTTACCAGGTGCTTATACTCCGACTTGTTCATCCACTCATCTTCCTGGTTACAACGAGTTGGCTGGGATTTTCAAAGAAAATGGTGTCGATGAAATTATCTGTATTTCTGTTAATGATGCCTTCGTCATGAACGAATGGGCAAAGGATCAAGAAGCAGAAAATATTACACTAATTCCCGATGGTAATGGTGAATTTACTGAAGGCATGGGAATGCTGGTAGATAAATCAGACTTGGGTTTTGGTAAGCGATCGTGGCGCTACTCGATGCTGGTAAGAGATGGTGTCATTAACCAAATGTTTATTGAGCCAGACGAGCCAGGAGATCCCTTTAAGGTATCTGATGCTGAAACAATGCTTAGATACATCAACCCCCAAGCAGTGAAGCCCGAAGTAGTTTCTCTATTTGCGAAAGTGGGTTGTCCCTTCTGTGCCCGTGCGAAAGCGATGCTCAAGGAACATGGCATTAGCTACGAAGAAATTACTTTGGGTAAGGATGTCACCACACGCTCGTTACGAGCTGTTACAGGGGCGACAACAGTTCCCCAAGTCTTTATCGATGGTAAATTAATTGGTGGTTCTGAGGCATTAGAAGCCTACTTCGCTGCTAAATAGTTTTCAATAGGGGCGTACAGATGTGCGTCCCTACAAGGAATTCAAAGATTGCTTTTCTGTTTTAAGGTTTAGTAACGGCGATCGCGTTCCAAGTCATAAATTACTTTCTCCAAATACCATTTATCCGATTGACCTTGGTGCCTCTGGCGCTGCTGTTTGAGTAGCCGTTCGGCTGTTGTCGCATCACCGTTAAGTAAAACAAGTAAACGTTTTTGCAGTTTTCTGTTTTTCGGGTCACTGAAGTATGGCTTAGAAACCTTGCTCCGTGATTGAGATGACCACAGTTTGATTAAGGCAAGTGATAAGCCGACGATCAGAAGTACCACAATCAATCCCATACTTATTAAGATTAAGTATTGACCATCTTATATTTTGTAAAATATTTATCTAAACAGCCTCAGTGATATTTTGGATATTTTCATGAAAATCATTAATTAACAAATCTTCAAACGAATAGATGTATTTTTGTCCAGTTAATTACTACTTCTCATATAGAATTGACTCGAATTGAATTTCCATTTATTCACAACTAATATGTTTGCCAGAATCCGCCAAATTTTGAGTCAATTTTTTAGTAAATCAAGAACAATCAACAACGAACCACTGAATAAAGTGAGTTTGATTGTGATTATTTTAATTGATATTTTTATCTTAATGAATGTTTTTACGGGACTAGATGATATTAGCAGATGGCATATCAGCCCGACCGAGGCTTATCCATGTTATTCAGAGTGGCAAAATTACCGGGCAAAAACCAATAAAGATAAAGACTATGAAATTGTGAGACTTTCATTGCCAGATTACCAGAATAATCAACTTAGTTTTCAGAAAAACTATCAACAGGCTGAAGCAGGACATCTGGGTAAGGTTTCTCAAACGTGTTTGCAATATGCCAGCTACAAGGATAAACTTAACAATCCTGAAAAGCAGCAAATCATCAGAACTATTGATCAGAAACAAGCGAAAATCAGTTCCCTTGCACAAGCCAATAGCACTATTGAAGCCCAATATGACTCAACGCTCTTAGAAAAAATTGCAGGTCAGAGTCGTCAACAATCAATTAATCAAGTTAGCGCTGAAAAAGCTAAACAGACATTAGAACAAAATAATCGCCAAATTTCTCTTCTTAGACAAGAAATTTCTACTATTAAAAATGAATTGCTTGCCAAACCAGAAAGCATTAGTTTTATCGCCTTTCTTAAAGATGACAATCAATTTCGTGAAGTTGACAAAGGTTATCAGCAGGCATCATTTTGGTATCCAAGTATCCAGCTTGCTTTTCAGTCGCTCTTTCTACTACCTCTAATTATCATTGCCTTATCAGTTCACAAATTTGCTCAGAGAAGAGGATATGGACTCGTATCGTTAATTAGCTGGCATTTGCTAGTTATATTTTTTATTCCACTAATTGTCAAAATATTTGAATTTCTGCAAATAGGTGCAATATTTCAATTTTTCTTTAATATTATTAGCACCTTTTTTGGTGGGTTGCTTTTCCTAATAAATTATGCTTATATTTTGCTGATTCCAATTATTGGTTTCGGAATTATTCAGTTTTTCCAAAAAGTTGTCTTTAATACTAAAGTCCAGGCAGCTAGTAGAGTTCAAAAATCACGCTGTGTCAATTGCGCTAAGAAAATTCGACAGATTGATACTTACTGTCCGCACTGTGGCTATTATCAGTACATTGAATGCCAAAACTGTCATAATCTTACTTATAAACATCTGTCCTACTGTAAGCATTGTGGAACTTCTCAAAATTCCACCAGTAATTTGTAATCAGTGAAGTAGTTAATCGGTATTTTTAACTTAGATTATGGAAAAAGCCAATAACGAGAGTCAGTCACCGCTTTCTTTTCTCAAAAATCTGTTGATTGCTCGTTGGCGATCGCTCTTACTCCTGTTGATCGGAGTTTATTTACCTTTGCAGGTCTTTGAAATTCTGACAGTGAAGATATGGGAAAATCAAGCAGGCTTCCCGTGGGATGTGCCTATTCTGTTAGCAGTTCATTCTACAGCCAACCCACAGCTTGATATTTTAGCAGTGACGCTGGCTATCATTGGATTGCCTTGGACGGCGATACCGATTCTGGGTGCGATCGCACTAATATTACTACTAAAAAAACGCTGGCGATCGCTAGCTTATTTGCTCACCGTCTCACTGGGAAGTGTCATTATTAACCGCACAGCTAAGGAATTAATGCATCGAGTGCGTCCACAATTGTGGCAGTCCATTGCACCTGAGTCTAGTTTTGCATTTCCCAGTGGTCATGCTATGACAAGTATAACTTTGGTAGCAATTTTGCTATCCTTAACTTGGGCTAGCTCTTGGCGCTGGTTGGTTCTCACCTTCGGCAGCTTATACATAATAGCTATTGCCTGGTGTCGTCTCTATCTGGGGGTACATTTTCCCAGTGATATTCTCGCAGGTTGGATGGTTACATTAGGTTGGACAATTGGTGTCAGTATAATTATCAAACCGTATATAACTAAAGTCAAACCCGCAGATAGCGAACTCCCCAAGAATGAAACTACCTTATTGCCTGAAGAAGAAAAGTTGATAAATCAGGAGTGATATTATGTTTGTTTAAAGACTTTTGTATCCTCTTAAATACCCATTAAAAAGGGAGAATGTGATTCCGCTTTCCCCCTTTTTAAGAGCTAGAGTAGATTAATGACTGCCTAAATTATAACTAAACCTTTTCCAGACAAACTTTTCACTAAAAGGTATTTAAGATACATCCCTCAATAAATTTTACCGACCTATTAAGATCCTTGTAAAAGCTCATTAATTGAACTTAAACTCTGTTTAATTTGTTGTGTTAAAGAAGTTCTTAATAAGTCAAGGGTTTCGCCTGAAAAATTGAGTAATCCCAAAGCATATAATAGGCTTGAAATACCGATAAAAAGAGCTAAAAGTCTACCAAAACAACCGGGATTAATTTCAATAAAACCTAATTTAGACTGCCCGATGACAGCAATCGTTACAAAAACAATTCCTGCTATTAAAAATGTGCTGTTTGGAGTTATATCTGTCATACCACTATTAAGATACCTCAATATTTTTATTGTAGCTATTATTAGTCTAAATTTGCGTCCTTACTATAACAATCCTAAATGATTTGTAAGAGAATTCACCCTCTGGCTAACGTCGTCCCCCAAAATATGGGGGAGATGACAAGGGTTTTACAATTATCTCAAATTCTCATGCATTATTTAGGACTGCTATATGTGCAACAATAAAAATTAATTTACATCTGAGTTAAACGGAAATTTTAGTTTTTACTATTCTGCTGAAACTATTTATCTGTAAAACTTTCAGCCTCAGAAAGCCAAATTGTTCTCACTCCTGTACTAGACTTGGGTTTAGTTTACATACTATAATACACTAAGCCGATAGGAATAGTGGGTTTTTATGGAAAGCGTCCAAAATGTCAGTCAAGAGTTAAATGTAACAGGAGACAAAGCCCTAGAGGATTTGCAACAATCGACTCCAGAAGAGTTCAAAAAAGACATTTTCAAAAAACTCAGAGGTGGATTTTTTCTGGTACTAGGATATTTATTGTCACCACTATGTTGGTGGAATGACCTACTATTCAATCTGCCGATAGCTTATGGTTTTGGGTATATATGTAGTTTACTTTCCCCAAAATTACTTCTACCTTGTTCAATTATAGGATATTGGCTCTCTAATATTGTGGGAATTCTATTGATGCAATTTGGTTCTAAGGACATTTTTCAAAAAGAACCTCAAGAGCATAACCTCAAAAAAGAATTATTCACGGGTCTAATTTCTTCAACCGCTTATACCATCTTGATTATACTATTAATCCAGTTGAAGATTCTCGATTCTCCCATTTTATTTGCCAACGGTTAATTTAGTCGATTGCGTTTCTATAGAAAAAAAGATACCCGGCTTCTTCAAGAAGTCGGGTATCTGCTCCTTTCGTAGAGAGCAAATAATTACACAATAAGATTCAATTTTAATCAAATTTTAAAAATTCACTTAAATTCAATAGTTTTGGAGCCTCCTTACTTACGATTAATGGTAGCTTACCATTCCATTTTTCTATTGCTTGCCTTTGTAGTATTTCTGGAGTTAAACCATCACGTAATAATCTATGTGCTTCAGCCTCTCCTTTAGCTAAATTAACTTTTGCTTCAGCCTCTTTTGTTGCTCTGAGTGCGATAAACTCTGCTCGTTTTGCTTCTTGTTCAGCAATCTGCTTTGCCTCCACCGCTTCACCAAATCGTTCAGAAAAATGGACATGAACTAGAGAAATATCATCAACTGCAACATGATAGTTACCTAGCCGTGTAGACAACGCATCATCTACTGTACCTTTGACTTCTCCTCGCTTAGTAATAATTTCTTCAGCAGTATACTTTGCTATTATTGCTTTTAATACTTCTTCAACGGCTGGGTTAATAATCCGCATGACTACAGCTTGTTCATCTCCAATTTCTTGAAAAATCACATTTGCTTCCTGGGGGATAATATGCCAATTAAGAGCAACATCGGCGAAAACATTTTGTAAATCCTTGGAAGAAGCTTCAGTCGAAATTTCCTGTTTTTGGACTCGAATACTCAACTTTTTCACAGTATTGACTACAGGAATAATTAAGTGAAGTCCTTCTCCTAATATCTGGTTTTGCACTTCGCCAAATTTCATCAATACACCACGTTCTCCTGCATTTACAATTACACAAGGCGTAAGAAAGAGAGTTATCAGGAACAAAAGAGCAGTCAGTTTACCTGCACTGTTAAAAGTTTTATTTTTTATCATCTGTGTGAAACATGTATGCGTCTGGCACAGAGACACATATTTAGGAGTTGTAAGCTTCTTGCCGTTATGCTCTTATAACTTTGGCTCTAAGTCAATTTTCATATCACTCTAGACGTGTGAAAAATAAGTAGTAAATTCCTCAATGATAGGTTAATGTTTTCAACATACAGGTATATAGGTAAGCAACCAATGTGTACTTTACTACCCAAATTTGGAGATAGTGAAGGCTAATGTAGCTTTATTTTTACCTAAATCACTGTAATGATATCGAAAAACCGTAGTATTTGAAAAGGTAAGTTTGCCTCACAATCTTAAAAATTAGGAAACTTGCCCAAGTGCTTCCCCAAGGATGGAGAATATAATCATTGAAGAAATTTGACAGGAAGCAACGCAAACAGCAATGACAGTTTTTGAAGGCTATACGCGACAGCATCTTTACCAGAAATGGATGGAGATGCAATGCTTGCAACCGAGTATTACATTTAGCTGATATTTTTTGCCAAACTCATCAGCTGCTTATCCAAGTCGATGAGGTAATCTCTACCGTAAGTTCCATTCTCTAAGCCTGTGACAAGATGAGCGGGAATGTCTTGTGTAATTTCTTCGCTACAAGAACCAGCAGCCAGGGCGATCGCAGCTACTGTATCCACATCTCCTGTAAAAGCGATACAATCTTGTAAAAGTTCGCTCATCCTGTCATTTCGCATCACGGCAGTAATCGCGGCTCTGACACTCATCCAACCTTTAGACTTGACTTTACCTTCCCAAGGTTTAGCCCATTCCCCAGATACATAACCTTGGAGAAACTCTCCTAATTTGCGTTTTGCTCCCAGTCGGTAGATAAAATAATGTGACATCAAAGCAGCGGCAACAGCAGCATTGATTCCATCGATTGTATTGTGGGTAATTGCCGCTTGAATTGTTGCCGCCTCAATGACTTTTTCTGGTGTGGGATAGATGCCAATGGGTGCTGCACGCATTGCACCCCCGCTTTTGTCACTGTCAGGGTTAATTTTGGTTAAAAATTCTTCTCCATTCTGAATTTCTAGCAGAAAATGGTAGAAGTTTCGAGAATAACCTTCTCTCTCATCGCGTTTAAAAGCTCTAACAAAGCTATCGGCTAAAACTTCTGGTGTCCACGGTGCTTGAGCAACAATCACTTCCGCAATGGCAATGCTCATCTGGGTGTCATCGGTATAGCTGCCAGGAATGAGTCGAAAACGCGGATGTTCGACGTATCGACTCAAATCGTTGTTAACGATCATCTCATCAGCATATTCAAAGCCTGCACCGTAGGCATCTGCGTAGGCGTAGCCCGCCGAAGGCATCGCTAACTCTAGCAGCATAAGGGTATTAAACTAAAAACGGACGCGCCAGAAAAAAGCTAGAAATTGATTTAGCATCTACCGCCTCTCCTTCCAGAATAGCTTTCTCTAATTCTTCGGGAGTCAAAAACACAGTTTCGATATCCTCGTCTCCATCTTGTGCTGGTGGTGTCTCTAGCTTTTCCAAATCTCGCGCCAGAAAAGCATAGATAATTTCATCAGAATAACCAGGCGCTAGGAAAAATTCGCCTAATTTATCCCATTTTTGGGCACTATAGCCTGTTTCTTCTTCGATTTCGCGCTGTATTGTCTCTAAAGGTTCTTCATTTGCTTCCACAGTTCCTGCCGGAAATTCTAATATCCGTCCCTGAATCGCAAAACGATACTGGCGCACCAGCACAAGTTTGCCCTCTGGTGTCACAGGCACTGCTAAAGCACCACCAGGGTGACGAATACATTCCCATTCTCCCTCGGCTTTATTAGGCAAACGCAAGCGATTGACTTCAAAATCAAACTTGCGTCCTTTATAAAACAGGCGTTGTTTTAGCAGTTGTGGTAATTCTCTACCTAATGGCATAGTAAAATCTGATTATCTGTTAAGTACAGAGGTGATATCAGCCTTTTCTGTGTTTTAAAGATGGTAATTTTAATTGCCCATCGATAAATGTACATCAGAACAGTCTACCTCTTTCAGCAGTTCTTTAATAACACACCCGGATACTGGTTCTATCCAATCGGGGGCAATTTCTGCCAGTGGTACTAACACAAAGGCCCGATCCCGCATTCGTGGGTGGGGAATCTGTAGATTTGGTGTATCTACAATAAAGTCATCAAATAATAACAAATCTAAATCTAGAGTTCGTGGCCCCCACCGTTCTTGACGCACACGCCCAAATTGTTGCTCAATTCCTAACAAAATTTCTAATAACTGCTGGGGTAGCATCTCTACCTGCAATGTCACGCAGCCATTTAGATAATCTGGCTGTGGTGGCCCTACAGCTTTTGTTTGATACCACCTGGATTTAGCTTCTAAGAGAATACCTGGCGTTTGGGCTAAAGTTTTGGTAGCTGCTTCTAAAATTGTTTGGGAATTGCCGATATTACTACCAAGGGCAACGGCGCTTCTTCTGGGCTTAGTGTAGGCGTAATCCAACCCAGACATCTTAATCTCCTGAAATAAGCTCTTTTTGGGCTATCTTTGCGGATATTCCGCTGCACTGTTCCAGAAAATGTCAACAGCCTGATATTCCGAATAATTAGCAGAATTACAACATTTTTACAAAACTAAATTAACCAAATCTAAAAAACATTTATTTTATGGTGAATTTAGTTAATTATTTATAGGATATTATACTAACACAACGGTGGTGCTATAACCCCAAAGCTGATTGATGATGGTTAGATATCTACTACTTTGAGCGAGGAACTGACGTGGGGAAGCTTACCTCCTGGTTCAAGCGAAGACCGACTAATTTGAGTGACTCTGGACAAGGAGGAACAAATGAGAGCTTACCACCAGCATATATGGCGCAGGCGAGGCAGTTACTGAGCAAATGAAAATTTTACCATCTAGGATGAAGACCAATCAGGCAACTGGCGGTAAACCACTCTATCGTCGATTATGGTTTTGGGCAGGCTTGGGTGTAGGTGGTGGGATAGTTGCCTTGATCTATGGCATCAGTCTAATAGACCGCACTTTGCCAGATCAAGCCGAGTTAAACGCCGTGCTGAGAGAGCAAACACTGACCATCAAAGCTGCTGATGGAACTATATTACAACAACAAGGTGAAGCTACCAGAGAACAGCTCAAGCTAGAACAAATACCAGATAATTTAAAAAAAGCTTTCATCGCCTCAGAAGATAGAAGATTTAGGCAACACAATGGATTTGACCCGCAAGGGATTGTCAGGGCGGGTTTGAATAATTTGCGATCGCAAGGTGTGGTAGAAGGTGGTAGCACCATCACCCAACAGTTAACGCGGATTCTCTTTTTGAAACAAGAACAGACAATCTGGCGCAAACTCAAGGAAGTCCGCCTAGCACAAAAAATGGAGCATGAATTAACCAAAGATCAGATTCTAGAGCGTTACCTGAATCTGGTTTATTTGGGAGGTGGAGCTTATGGTGTGGCAGATGCCGCCTGGGTATACTTTAGTAAATCGCCAGACCAGCTTACCCTTGCAGAAATGGCAACGATCGCAGGATTAGCCCCTGCTCCTAGCTTATATGCCCCAGATAAGAATCCTGAAGCCGCAATCCGGCGAAGAAATCTGGTATTGCAACGGATGCAAGAGGATGGAGTGATTACACCAGAGCAAAGGCAAGCAGCACTCCAAGAGCCACTAACCCTTAAAAACAGTTTACCCAAGCGAGTACAAGTAGAATCACCCTACTTTACCAGCTACATCCAAAAAGAATTGCCGAAGTACGTTTCTGCTAAGGTGCTGGCAAGTGAGGGATTAGTAGTGGAAACCACGCTGAATCCGGCTTGGCAGAAAGTTGCAGAAGAGGCGGTTGCCAAAACACTGCGAAATCAAGGACGCTGGGAGAACTTTAAACAAGCAGCAATGGTTGCCATTGACCCCCGAAGCGGTGAAATTAAGGCAATGGTTGGGGGAAAAGACTTTGGTAAAAACCAGTTTAATCGAGTTACCCAGGCACAACGACAGCCAGGATCGACATTTAAAGGGTTTGTATATGCCACTGCGATCGCTAGCGGTAAAAGCCCCTACGATAGCTACGAGGATGCACCCTTTGTAGTAGATGGCTACGAACCGAAAAACTATAGTGAAAGATTTCGGGGTTCAATGAATATCCGAGATGCCCTCACCCGCTCTATTAATATTATTGCGGTGAAGGTGTTGATTGATGTCGGATTTACGCCGACGATTAAACTTGCCCATGATATGGGGATAAAATCTGAACTCAAGCCCACCTACTCCTTGGCTCTCGGCTCAAATGAAGTCAATCTGCTAGAGTTGACCAGTGCTTATGGCAGTTTTGCAACTCAGGGATTGCACACAGAACCTCATGGTATTACCCGCATCCTCAACCGCCAAGGTAAGGTAATCTGGTCAGCTAATTTCAAATCTAAACGCGCCCTTGACGCTGACAGTGCCGCCATCATGACTTGGATGCTACGTAACGTCGTAGAAGAGGGGACTGGTGCTGCTGCCCAATTAGGTGAGAGACCAGTTGCTGGCAAGACAGGTACTTCCGATGAAGCTCGCGATTTGTGGTTTATTGGCTACATCCCCCAAATGGTGACAGGGGTATGGCTAGGTAATGATGATAACCGCCCCACTTATGGCAGCAGTGGCAGCGCCGCTTACACCTGGCACGAATTTATGGAGAAAGCGGCAGAGGGGATGCCTGTCGAAAAGTTTCCCAAACGGCCAAAGTTAGAAGGTCGCAAAGGTACTATCAAAGCCCAGTCCATCAAGCCCAAACAAGTGCTGAATCGTTCTATTTCATCTAATGATGACTCAGAAGGAGAAAGTGCTAGAAATTCTGAGGAGAGTGGTTCATCAAGGAGACGTAGGAGAAGGAGCTATTCTCAAGAAGAACAGCAGTCAAACTATACCCCAAGACGGAGAAGGCGCGATCGCAGCGAAGAATCAAATTCTAGTAACTCTTCTTCAGAATCATCTACTCCCCGGCGGCGCTCTAGAAGAGTAGAATCTGATTCTCCCCCGCCTCCCAGAACTCGCCGATCTTCCTCTCCCGACAATAATAGTTCTGGTTCTTCATCGCCACAACCATCCTGGCGCGAAAGACTTAGACCTTCTAATTAATGAAGAGTGGGAATTGGTAATTGGGCATTGGGCATTGGGAATTGAAAATTGGGAATTGGAAATTGGGAATTGGGGAAATAACAAGGAATCTTTCTCCTCTGCCCCCTGCCCCTCTGCCTTTTTTATGCAATATGAAGTTGCTCAAACTAAACTAGGGGAGGATGTTAAGTGATACGCTCATTCTATAGTGTGTCAAGTAGTGTCACTTAACATTGGAGAATATACTCATGCATATATTGATGCAGGCAGCAGATTCAGTTGCAACAGGTGGTGGTCATTTTCCCTTTGCTTTCACCTTGGTGTATGTCGTTGGTTTTATTGCTGCTGTAAGCATTGGTTCAATAGCTTGGTACAACTCGAAACGCCCCGCAGGTTGGGAAAGCAAAGAGCGTCCTGATTTTGTGCCTAAAGTTGATAAAGAAGAAACTCCGGGTGTGGGGAAACCGAAGTCATAATTTAGTCATTAGTCATTAGTCATTAGTCATTAGACTATGAACTTTTGACTATGATTAGGTTTGTACGTCAACCCAACGACGGTACAGCTTTTGAATTTGTTTGAGAAGTTTTGTCTGAATCGGTTGAGTTGAATCATTTGGCTTCGCTATATCTTGCAATTCTGTCAAGAGTCTAGCTTCTTCGACGGCGACTTCGCCATCGCTATAAATTAAGCCACTGATGGCTTCAATCAGATTTTCACAATCTTCAAGGCTGGGGCGATCGCCTAAATACTCCCGCACCCAGTCATAGCATTCTTTTGGCTGTACAGGAACTAATTCGTATAGCCAAGGCTTAATTTCTGGATCGTTAGCCAAACCTTTTGCTTGAGCTATTTCGCGGAGATATTGCCGTTCTTCTGGCTGGATTCTGCCATCAATCCAGGCTGCTCCAATCAGGATTTTAACTAAGTTTTTGACATTGGAAGGTGTAACCATTGCTGCCTCCTCTGGTAGATTCAGGCCACCATCAAATCGTACAATCCTAAACAGTATTCACTCGGAATTATTGGTTTTTCTTAAGCGAACCATAAAAAAGCCATCCATGTCCTGTTGGTGGGGCCAGACTTTAAACCAACCTTGAGGGGTGCTATATGCAGAAGCAGCCAACTCAATGCCCCTTGGAGGCTCAATTTGCCAATGAGGAGACTCAGCTAAAAATGCCGAAATCACTTCTTCGTTTTCTGCTGGATGCAATGTACAGGTGGCATAAACTAGTACACCACCAGCTTTGACAAAAGTTGATGTATGTGTTAACAATTCTTTTTGCAGCACCGAAAGTTCCAGGACAGATTCTGGTGTCTGTCGCCAACGAGCATCAGCATGACGGTGCATGGTTCCTAACCCAGAACATGGAGCATCAAGTAATACGCGGTCTGCGGTGTTTTGAAATTGCTTGGAATGGCGGCTGTCGCCAGTGTAAATTTGGATAGATTGTAAATTTAGGCGTTGAGAATTTTCTTGAAGTTTGCGAAGACGAGAAGCAGTGCGATCGCAAGCCCAAATTTTCCCACTATCTGCCATTAACTCAGCAATGTGGGTTGTTTTACCCCCTGGTGCAGCACAGGCATCAATTACCACCTCACCTGGTTGGGGGTCGAGCAAATGACTTACCAATTGGGCGCTAGCATCTTGTACAGTCCACCAACCTTCTTTAAAACCAGGTAGTTTTTGAATTGATCCAGTATTACCCATGAATCTTAAAGCTTGGGGTAAATCAGGAATCCGTCTCACCAAAAGACCAACAGATTGCAAAGCCGCCTCAACTTCTTCGATTGAAGTGCAAAGTGGGTTGATACGTAAATCAATTGTTGGTGATTGGTTCATCCATTCACACAGTTGTTCTGTCTCGGTCAAACCCAGTTGTTCTAACCAGATTTGAATAATCCAGTCAGGAAAACTGTGTAAAATACCCAAGCGTTCCACTGGTTTTTCTGGAAGTTGTAACGGATCAAAATGGGGAACTGGGGACTGGGGAC